>JAEUUB010000401.1 GCA_016787745.1 Cyclobacteriaceae bacterium | reverse complement strand
TTGCCTTATAAGCGATTCCGTTTCGGCCAGCGCGCTATCCTCCACAATTTTGATTTCACCTCCCACCTCATTCGAAAGATTGATCATCCGCTCTTTGAAAGCAGAGCCTTTCATAACATGCACTTCCTCACCAATTAATTTTACCGGATTTCGGATTAGTTTTTTTTCAATTACCTGGGGTGGCTGCATACGCCAGTTGGCCGGTTTTTTTTGCACCAGCACCTGATGGGTATTAAACAAGGCATCCGTAAAAGTCAGGTATTGCGTTCGCTCCTGAGTAATGGTAAGGGGAAAAGCCAGGATATCGCCCTCCCCTTTGTTAAGCAGATCAATGGCTTGTTCAATGCCTGCAATCAATTTTACTTTCAACTCAACCTTAAGGTCGCGGGCCAACCGTTTTAGCAATTCATACTCATAGCCCATGGGGCGACCCTTATAGATAAAGTAGCTAACGGAGTTATTATCGATTAGCGCTACCAGGTAGCCACGTTTTTGTATGGCCTCCAGGTCAAGTTCAACTTTTGGTTCTTTCGCAAACTCGTCCTGATCAGGTTGTTTCTGACAACTATAGAGACAAGAAACTGCAAAAAGAAGCGAAATAGACCATCCGCATCTTTGAGTCATAGAATGAAGATACCAGTTTTGAGCGAAAACAAAAAAAGGCCCCGAAGGGCCTCTTTTGTAAAATAGTAGTAGCTAAATCTTAGTTAAATGTATAGCGTAGCGTTAGCTGTCCCTGCCAGGTATTATTTAATGTAATACCCCGCACAAAACGATCACGTGCTAACACGACAGAATTAGTTCCATCGGGATTTGTGATAGTTTGAGTGGCCATTCTATAACTAGGAACACCGGCTGCGCTGGTGCTTGCCAATGTTAAAGGAGTAGTGGTAACGGTTTGATATCCTACCCCCCATTTATCGTTCAGCATGTTGCCAAAATTAAGAATGTCAAATCTCACCTGAAATGCATTCTTCTTGGCATTCGGTCCAACTTTTATAAAGAAGTCCTGAGCGATGGTTAAATCAAAGCGGGTTAACCAAGGCAATTCTTGTCCGTTTCTTTCGGCATACTGTCCTCTGCGGCTTGATAAGTATTCATCGCCATTAATCCACTCGTCAAACGCAGCTTGTTGCTCAGCCGCTGTAAACGTTTTAGCGCTTGCGCCTGAACCAACGGTAAGATTAGCAAAGGTTAGCTCCGAGGTATTGGTAGGAACGTAAATCAAATCGTTGTTCTGGCCATCCCCGTTCATGTCGTTGCTATAAATATAAGATACTTTGAACCCGCTGGTGGCAGTGGTTCCAAGTGTAACCGTGGTAGCACCACCAAATTCACCACCATATTCTTTACGGTAGTTTACAAAACCAATGATGCGATGACGAAGATCATTATCCGCAAAAGAAGTTGCCAGGTAATTTTGACCTACTGTCGTTGGCATGTTAGCTTGTACAGTACTTCCCACCGATTGCAGGTCGCGTGCATACCCGTATGTGTAGGCTAACATTCCACCAAAACCGTTAACGGCTGGCCGTTCAAGTTTGGCTGTTACCGTATAAGAATATCCTTTTGAGGTATTCTTTAATACAAACGTGTTGCTTACTTCTGTATTAATGAAGCGTGGATTCCCCGGTGTGTTAAATCTGTCGCGGGTATCCGAACCCGAGAAATTGGCAGCTGGTACATTCAGGTTAGCATCAATGTAACGCAAGGCCTGAACGTTTTTATTGTGAATACCTTCCACGGTAGCAATAAGACCGTATGGTAATTTCTTGTCAATTGCCAGGTTAGTCTTTAATACCATAGGGTTCTTGAGTTCTGAGTCAGAGGCATTAACCACAAAGCCTGTTGGTGCCGTTGGGTTGATGAGGCCCGGAGGCAAATCAGCCGGGTTGGTACGGAATGGAACAGCCGTTGTATTTTGAATGGTAACCACCGCTGTGTTTACACCATTATTTCCTAACTGGTTTGAAATCAACACCTGTGGAATGCGGGATACAAAGATACCGGTACCCCCGCGCACCTGAAGTGTTTGGTCACCCAGCACATCGTAGTTAATACCTACACGGGGAGATAATAACAATTTGGTGGAAGGGAAAGCGCCCGTAGTAACTTTATAAGGTTGCTGATAATCATCTTTAAAGGTTAACCCTGATACAACCGGGTTTTCGTAAGCCTCCGTGGTTTCGTTGTTGTAGGCGAACACATCACCCCGCAAGCCGGCTGTTAACTTAAATTTCTCATTCATCTGGAATTCATCCTGAACATAGAAGCTATAGGTGGACGTCTTCAAGGTCTGCCAGGGCTTTTCTCCGGAAGGCAACAAGGAAACTCTCAAGTTGTAACGACTTACGTTTACGGGCGAAACCGGATTAGACGGGTTAGCCAGGTAGCTATCCAATGCTGTATAAAAATCTGCTAACGACCGATACACATACACCCCGTTTGAACTGGGGAAGAACAGGTTATCAGATGTAAAATACTCGTAGGCAATACCCGCTGTGATGGTATGCTTATCGTTATAATACGTTAAGTTATCTGTAATGTTAAAAGTAGAATACCTCAGCTTATTGTCTGGAGTGAAAGGATCAAAACCCACGGTTGTGTATGTTGACGCTGTTCCCGGATCTTGAATTTCTATAGTAGGAAATAAATCCGTTCTGTACTTTCTGTCTTCATTCTGATGGTTGTAGGTTACGATGGCCTTGTTAGAAAACTTGCTTGCAAAATTCGAGTTCAATTCAAGAGCAACCGACCGGGTATTGTCCGTAATCTTATAACCTGTGTTTTCCATAGAAACGGCAGTACTCAGGTTGTTGCGAGCACCGAAACCTGCTGTGTTGCTGCTATTGCTATTGCTGATGATTGATCCAGACTCAGAATTATGCTGCGAGTAGCGCAACGATAATTTATGATTGTTGTTAATGTTGTAATCCAAACGAGTAAGAAACTTCTTACTTATAATATCATTATTATAATTATCGATAGCACCGCCATTCCAACCAAAATTGGTAGCCATATACGTATTCAGCGCATTTAGGTCATTAGCGGTAGTGCGCGACACGTTGGTTCCACCGGTACCCCGGTCTGCCTGCCAGCTAAGAGCGGGCGTTGAACTTTCAAACTGCTCGGCATTTAAAAAGATAAAAAGCTTGTCTTTGATAATGGGGGCACCAATCCGGAAACCATATGTTTTTTCATCAATATTAATTCCTGTTAAGTCCTTGCCATATACTTTCTTACCGGTAAGGTCGTTGCCACGGGTTATGAAATATGCCGAACCTGAAACTTCATTTGTTCCTGAACGGGTAACCGCATTGATACCCGCGCCTGCAAAACCAGACTGGCGTACATCGAAGGGTGCTACGTTAAGCTGAATTTCGTCAAAGGCATCCAGGGAAACGGGGGTTGTACCGGTACGGCCACCCGCGGATGATGAACTACCTAAACCAAATCCGTTATTGAATACAGAACCATCAATAGTAAAATTATTGAAGCGGCTATCCTGTCCGGCAAAAGACCGGCCATTCCCATACGC
>JAEUUB010000296.1 GCA_016787745.1 Cyclobacteriaceae bacterium | reverse complement strand
GTAATGATGCTATCACTTACATTTATCCCATGTTTCACTTAAACAAATAAATGCTATGGCAAAAAAAGCAAAGAAAGCCGCTAAAAAGAAAGTTGCTAAGAAAGCAGCTAAGAAGAAAGTTGCTAAGAAAGCAAAGAAAGCAGCTAAGAAGAAGAAGTAATGAACTTTGTGTTCATAGAAAGGTTGACAGCAATGTCAACCTTTTTTGTTTTACAGAGGTTTGCATGTTATTCCTAGTTAACAGAAGTAAAAGAGGTCGTAAATAATGAACTGATCTGTGTGTATTTTTGGGCTATTAAATGCGATCACAGATAATCTTTATCAAAATCTCCAAAGTACTGGGAAAATTACTCCTTGGAATTTTCCTTGTGCTTGTGCTCGCTTTAGCCGGTATCCATCTACCTCCGGTACAAAAGAAAATAGCGGCTTCCCTGGAGAACTACTTGTCTGATAAAATTGGAACGCAGATAGAAATTGAAAACATCGGGTTCTCAATATGGGGCAACATAAACATTCAAGGACTAAGTGTTTGGGATCCCGATCACACAAAGATTCTTTCGGCAGAACAAATTAAGGTCACCTTCCACGCATCCGATTTGCTTCGGGGTCGCTTCCTTTTTGATACCCTGCATCTCGTGGGTGTGGACTTTCGCCTGATTGAACACGCAGATAAATTAAACATTCAATTCATAGTCGATGCCTTCCAATCAGCTGAGGCTTCCTCCACCGCTTCAAATCCGGTTACACTTTCATTTACCCGTGTTCAACTGGATAGCATTCATTTTGAGTTTATCTCTCAAATAAAGGGAATTACTGTGGATGTCAGCGTTGGAAATCTGGAAGGTTATGAAGCTGCATTCATTACCAATCCTAACAAGATCAAAGCCGACCGCTTTCTCCTGAACCAGGCCCTTGTACATATATTTCAATCTGGAAGTCAGAAAAGCAGCACTCACATCCCTGTTTCACACGAAAGCGATGTGTTTCGTTTGTTGAGTCTGAATGCTGATTTAGGTATTGATTTCGACATCCAGAGTTTGATTGCAGAGAAGAGTGATTTTTCACTTCATCACAACCTGATAACTACTACACCAAAATTCGATCCTGCTCATCTCCAAATTCAAAATATTAATTTCAATCTCTCCGAAATTGTTGTCAATGAAGATACCCTTAGCGCGGATTTACTGTCGCTCATGGGTCAGTTGCCCCATTTTAAGCTAGAGGATGCCCGTTTTAAGTTACAATGGAATCGAAAGCAATTCGACTTAAGAAATCTACATCTGGCATCCAGCACCAATCAAGTGGATGCCACCCTCAAGTCTTCTACGTTGCCTAACGAGGCTGATGGGGATAATCTTGAGATCAATCTTTTAGGCAAAATTAATCCGAAGTCCCTTGCCTACTTCCTGCCCGATTCTCTGTTGAATCCAATTATAAATTGGAATTCGATCGAAGCAAAATTAGAAGGCACCTACAACCAGAGCCAGGGATTTATAAAAACTTTGATGCTGAAAACAAGCAATAGTTTTTTGCTGGCCGATGGCCAGATAAACGAAGCATTCAATCGTGAAAAGATAAACTGGAAGAACATTTCTATAAATACCACACTGGGACCAGACTTTAAAAAAATAATAACCCCATTAGCCAAAGGCTTTACCCTCCCCGAGGTAATAACCATTCGTGCTCAAAGTTCAGGGGACTTGAAAAGAATACGCGCAAAAGGAAACGTAAACACAAGTTGGGGTAATCTTCAATTTGAAGGCTTTACGACACCCCAAGTCGATAATACCGGGTTTCATGCAAACCTAATCGGTCAACAATTCGATCTTGGCAAATGGGTGGATATACCCCTGGGGCCTTCAGAATTTTCGCTGGCCGTGAAGGGAAATATAGGTACCGATCAGAATCTCGAAATCAATGGATCGATCGCTCATCTGGAAATTCTTGATCAATCCATTTCAAACATTGTAATTGAAAGTCAAACTTCTGAAACCAATTCCATCATCAAAGCTGTTATCGGTGACCCTGCTTACCGCTCAGAAATTAATGCTGAAATTCTTTTTTCAGAATCGCTGACGATAAACAGCACGCTACAATTAGAAAACTTCAGCCTTGGCGCATTAGTGAATTGGGATAGTACCTTGTCTGTTTCAGGAGGTATTAATTCCACATTGACATTAAATGATTCCACTCTGGAAGGATCGGTTGAAGGAAAAAGGATTCTATTCCAGAATCAGTCCACAAAATATTTACTCGACACCCTGACTTTTTATACTACACTTTCGCCAACAGGCAGCGAACTTGAATATTATTCCGATAATGAACATGGGAAATGGATCTCAAACTTCGACATCCGCGACTCGCAAAATAGTATCCAAAAATGGGTTAACACAACGTTCCATATCGCAGACACAAGCAACACAACAACTTCCAGAACGATGGCTATTGATCTCGAAGCAAACAATGCGAGTCTCTTTCAATTGCTGGGAATGGATGTGGATGAGGTTACGCATTTGAAATTAACAGGAGAATTTGATGAACAAGCAGAAAGTTCTTCATTTGAGATTACCTCGGGGAAATTTAATGGCTACGGACTTTCTTTGGATACGCTGCACACAATCCACTATGCCCGTCTGGATAGCTTAAGTACTCATATGATTGCAAACAACGTGTATTACGATTCCGTTGCCCTTGGCCATGCAAATCTTGATATCCAGACAAAAGGCGAGATCATTGAATCCAACCTGATAATCGCAAACGATTCGCTTGCGCTCTTTGGTTTAACGGCCCGCATTCTACCCACAGATAGTGGAACTTTCCTTTATCCTGATAAACTTCTGTTTTTTGATGAAGAGTACAACGCAGATTCAAATAATTCGATACTGATTAAAAATAACAATTGGAGGTTTAATCATTTCAATCTTTCAGCGCAAGATTCAGAAATTAAGTTGAATGGAGACCCAGAAGCTTTCGATATATCCCTTAAAAATATAAATCTCACTCCTCTCAATTATCTGATTGCTCACGATACAACTGTCATTAACAAAGGAATACTTACTGGCTCTCTGTCTTACGAAAGTAATGTGGGCCTTACTCTAAATGCCATTATAGATAGCCTTATTCTTTATAATTCAGAACCCGTGACCATTACTGCCACGGCAACCCGCGATGGAAATTTTACACCCTTTGAATTTCTGCTTGCTAATAAATCGAATGAGATAAACCTGAAAGGGCAGTACTCCTCTACCCATGATGAAGTGGACGCCTTCCTGAAACTCGAGGTTAACAATCCGGAATTGTTCACCTTTCTGGTTTCTGAGTACATTGACAAAATAAACGGAACTTTACGGGGAGAAACAACCATTCGAGGTCACATAAAAAAGCCAACAGTACAAGGGTATTTGCAGTTTCTTAATGTTGGTGTTACTACGAAAGATCCAAAGACAATCTTTAAAATCCCGGATAATCGGGTTTTAATTGATGATTCAATCATACACGTTAACAATTTTACACTGGTTGATGAAGCTAACAATCCGCTCCAGATCGATGGACGTATTGACTATCGTACCCTTTCTTACAATCTGCAGTTAAAAGCCAGGGATTATGCCCTCATAAACACGCCTGATTCAGCTTCGGGCACCTTGAAGGGTCGATTGGTTATTGATAGTGATACAAAAATTAATGGACGGAAAAAGGATGCCATCATTAATGCGAAGCTTACTGTTAAGGATGCCACCAGACTTACTTTCGTAACCCCGCAGGAAGATATAAAACTTCTGAAGGCGGAAGGAATTGTAGAATTTGTTGATGCAACATCTTTGCCTGATTCCATTGCACTCGAACAATCCAGTACGCTTTACGATTCCTTGCTTGCCCGCCTTCCGGACTTTACTCTTACTTCTACGGTAAAGATAGAGAAGGATGCTGTGATCCGGATTTCCATTGATGAAGACTCGGGGGATTACATTGAAACGTCCGGTGAAGCCGCTCTGGAATTAGGCTACGACCGAACGGGAAATCTTAAGCTAGCGGGAAACTATACAGTCAACAAGGGTATTTACAGTTTATCTTTTTATAACCTGGTAAAAAAGAATTTTACACTTCTCAAAGGCTCATCCATCAACTGGAACGGATCCCCAAAAAACGGAGACCTCAACATAAAAGCTGTGCATACTGTGGAATCTAATTCCATCGGGCTGATTGGCAATGAAATAGGAGAAAATGAAAAATCCGTTTACCAAAGGGCGCTTGACTATGAAATAGGAATCAACATCAATGGAACCATCGAAAAGCCGGTTATTTCTTTTTCTCTGGATCTTCCCCAAAAGGAGAAAGCGAGCTATCCGGTATTAGCCAATAAATTAGATCGCCTGAAGCAGCCCGAGTACATGGCCGAATTAAACAAACAGGTTTTCGGACTCCTGGTGCTGGGTGGGTTCTTG
>JAEUUB010000287.1 GCA_016787745.1 Cyclobacteriaceae bacterium | reverse complement strand
CAAACAAATTACGAATCGCGAAAGCCAATCCCTTGATAAATATCTACAGGAGATTGGTAAAGTGGATCTGCTTACGCCCGATGAGGAAGTAGAGTTAGCTAAGCGAATCAAAGAAGGCGATCAGATTGCATTGGAGAAATTAACCAAAGCCAATTTGCGATTCGTGGTTTCGGTTGCCAAGCAATATCAGAATCAGGGTCTTTCGTTGGGCGATCTTATTAACGAAGGAAACCTTGGCTTGATAAAAGCTGCACAACGGTTTGATGAAACCCGTGGTTTTAAGTTTATATCCTATGCCGTATGGTGGATTCGTCAATCTATTTTGCAGGCATTGGCAGAACAATCACGCATCGTGCGCCTTCCTTTAAACCGGGTGGGTTCACTGAATAAAATCTCAAAAACATTTTCAGAGCTTGAGCAAAAGTTTGAGCGCGAACCATCTCCGGAAGAACTGGCAGAAGTGCTGGAGGTTACCACCGCGGAAGTGGTGGACACCATGAAAATTTCAGGTCGTCACGTATCGATGGATGCTCCATTTGTTCAGGGCGAAGAAAACAGCTTGCTGGATGTACTGGAAAATGACAGCGAGGAAACCCCTGATTCGGGGCTGATGACAGACTCTTTGCGAAGAGAAGTGCAACGCGCCTTGTCTACCCTTACCCAACGCGAGTCGGACGTTATAACTCTTTATTTCGGCCTGAATGGTGAGCACGCTATGACTCTGGAGGAGATAGGCGAAAAGTTTAATCTTACCCGGGAGCGTGTTAGACAAATCAAGGAAAAAGCCATTCGCAGGCTAAGACACACATCAAGAAGTAAGGCCTTGAAACCTTACTTGGGTTAAAAATGTTAAGTAATACTTGAAAATAAGGGTCTCAAGCTGTTGAGACCCTTTTTATTAATAAACTAATAGTAGTCATGGAGAAAGTAAATGTGTTGATTATTGGATCTGGTCCGGCAGGGTATACGGCTGCCATCTATGCTGCCCGCGCTGGGCTTACTCCGGTAGTATACACGGGTGGGCAACCCGGTGGGCAACTAACCACTACCAACGATGTAGAGAATTTTCCGGGCTATCCGGATGGGATCAATGGTCCGCAAATGATGATTGATTTGCAAAAGCAGGCCGAGCGATTTGGTACAAAAGTTAATTACGGATTGGTCACTTCCGTGGATTTTTCGGGTTATCCGTTAAAGGTTGTCATTGATGAAAAAGATACTGTATTGGCCGAGGCAGTAATAGTGGCAACCGGAGCTTCCGCTAAATATTTAGGTATTCCTTCCGAAGAGAAATTTGCTAACCGGGGTGTGTCGGCCTGTGCGGTTTGCGATGGTTATTTCTATCGTGGAAAAGAAGTAGCTGTTGTAGGTGCCGGAGACTCTGCCGCTGAAGAATCTACCTATCTTTCTAAGTTATGCACTAAGGTGCATTTGATTGTTCGAAGAGATGAAATGCGCGCTTCTAAAATTATGCAACAACGCGTGCTAAATACCCCTAATATTGAAATACACTGGAACACCGAAACGGATGAAATTCTGGGTGATGAAAGTGGCGTTACCGGTGTGCGTTTACTTGACAATAAGACAGGTAACAAAAGAGAGATTTCAGTACGGGGATTCTTTTTAGCTATTGGTCATAAACCAAACACCGATATTTTTAAAGGTCAATTGACTATGGACGAGGCGGGTTATGTGAAAGTAGTTTCCGGATCGACCCGAACCAATGTGGAAGGCGTATTTGCCGTTGGCGATGTGGCCGATCGGGTATACCGACAAGCGATAACAGCAGCGGGTAGCGGTTGTATGGGGGCATTGGATGCCGAGAAATTTTTAGCCGCTAAAGAAGCTGAAGTCGTTCATTAAACGAATACAATGAAACTGGATATTCTTGTCTTAGCGGCTCACCCCGATGATGCAGAGTTAGGCTGTGGGGGTACCCTGGCAAAGCATGTGGCGCTGGGGCATGCCGTTGGTGTTATTGATTTTACCCGAGGAGAATTAGGCACACGCGGAACAATTGATACCCGGGATAAAGAAGCAAAAGATTCTGCTGCTATTTTAGGTCTGGCCGTACGCGAGAATTTAAATCTTAAAGACGGATTCTTTCAAAATGATGAGATCCATCAAAGGGAAGTAATTCGTGTGATTCGAAAATACCGACCTGAGATTGTGCTGGCGAATGCCATCTACG
>JAEUUB010000281.1 GCA_016787745.1 Cyclobacteriaceae bacterium | reverse complement strand
TGAACAAGGTGGAAATTATGAAAAGAACTCCATGCAGAGTATTACCGACAGCACCGCCTATTTTAAAAAGAATCTGGAAAGATTTTTATAGCGCGAAACCTATTTCTTTTTATAGCTAATCAAAACCCCAGCCCGGCTTGTGCGATCCAGGGTGGTTGTATAATCCGGATGGCTGGTAACAAATTTATAGTAGCCATCGCCAGCCAAACCATCGGCTACATTGTGTGTGGTGTAACATCCATTCAACTTTAATTTGGGATGAACATCCAGAAAATACTGCTTGTACCAATCTTTGTCCGCATCAGAAAAAACAAAATCGAACGGGCCGGGTAATTCTTTCACCAACTCATGGGCATTGGCAAGACGGGCATCCACATAGTTGGATAAACCTGCCTCCGCAAGATTTTCGATGGCTTCCTCATGCCGTCTTTTGTCAATTTCAATAGTAACAACCTTTCCACCGGTTTTACTCATTGCCCAGGCAATCCAAACTGTGGAGTGTCCGGTTGAGGTTCCAATTTCAAGTGCGGATGTGTAATGGTTCTTAATAATAAGGTCATACAAGATCTTTCCATCCTCGTAAGGCACGTTGAGGTCATGCCACTTTCCTTTATGTTTATTGAGAAAGGCTTGCACTTTATTATCGAGTTCGGTCGGTTGGGCGATACTCTTAATACTAATAGCAAGCAAAACAATTATCAGAACTGATTTCATAAAGATAAAGTTAGCAAGGCAACACGATCAGGATTGTCAGTCAACAATCCACTAGTTCCGTTTAAGAGCCAGATAAGTCCACAACGCACCGGCCCCATCGATAGTTCCAAACAGAATTAACTGAACAGGAGCCCAATCCATCACAACAAAAGCAATAAAACAAAGTAAGACTGATGTCCGCGCATATACGGTTAGCATTAGAAAAAGTGTGTGATTTGCCTGTGCCATAAAAACATAGTACAGGCCTATGACAAAAACCACAGCCCCTAACACATGAATCCACACTTCGGTGGCCACAGGCATTTGAAACATGCCAAGTAAAACATTCGGAACTACCGTTAATGAAATACCTAACACTAACAAATAGAAACCAAAATAATAAACTGATTTTGAAGCCGCAGTCATACTGTTTGATTTAGGTGAGATCTTACGAAGATACCTAAATTAAAACAATAAGGTCTTACTGATTTAAGGATTAGTTCTGATTACACTAGCCGGGTATGAATGCAAGCCTAATTAATCTTTTTTAATCCTTTTTCCTTCTCTTTTTCCTTGGATTGCTTCATCTCTTTCTCGGACTTTTCCTTCTGTTTTTCCATCTCTTTTATCTTATCATCATTGGATGATTTTTCCCAGTCTGAATTATGCTTATGTATAACCGTGTTGTTCTCGTCATCCCAATCATGATCCATGTCCATCTCAAAATCCTCCTCGTCAAAATCAATATCCATATCCATATCGTCCAGATCAATATCAATAGGTTCAACATCAATATCCAGCCGGGGGATGTTTATATCAATGCGATCAAGATTCAGATTTAAATCCTTCAAATTGATTTCAATGGGTTCGATGTGAATCTCAAGAGTTTCAAGCGCAGTCTCCACCGAACGCAAG
>JAEUUB010000280.1 GCA_016787745.1 Cyclobacteriaceae bacterium | reverse complement strand
TGCCCCTATACCCGTGCGCGCACCTTTAGATCAGCGTGCTGCCAACTATCAGGATAATTACAAAGGTTTTATAAAGCGCAACCGGGTTTCTGAAGGCTTCAGTCAAGATGGATTAAGCTATTCGGGTAGTCTTAAAGCGCGCAGGCCTCCGAAGGGAGGCGGAAGTGTAAGTGGTTCGTGGAATAATAATAACCAACCCATTGCAAGGAAAACCCCGGGTTCTGTCTCCTCCAGAATCAGCAAGTTTCAAGGTAACTTAAGGCAACAATCAAAGTCCTTTAGCCAGGTGGGGTACGGGTATTCCGGAGATATTAAACAAGAACGCAAGGCTTTTAGTCAGGAGGGATATGGATATAGCGGAAACATAAAGATGCGACCTAAGACTTTTAGTCAAGAAGGCTACGACTTTTCAGGATACAGCAAAACAAAGAAGCCATTAAAAGGGGGAGGCAGTATAAGTGGTCAGGTTTGGAACAACAATAATAAGCCACTTGCAGGAACAGCCCCCGGAGGATCCGCTAGCAAAATTGACCGGTATCAAGGTAATATAACCCTGGTTCGAAAGTCCTTCAGCAGGGATGGCTATGATTTCTCGGGATACAGCAAAACCAAAAAACCTGAAAAGGGAGGCGGTAGTGTAAGCGGGAAGCTGTGGAATAATAATGGTGAACCCTTACCTGCAAGGATGCCTTCGGGCGACCAGGCAGGAGACATCAATTACTCAGGAAAGACCCGATTACCCAGGTTCAAGCGGGAATATGTTCGCAATCCAAATGCGGTTGAGCCCGCTTTGAAAAAACACAGCCCTTACGAAACAGTTTACCAGGCTAATGGATTGATGGTGCGGGTCAAACAAAAAGAAACTGAAACAAAACCACATGCAGTTAAAGGATCCTTACCTGGTGTACCCCCCAGCAAGGCTTCCGTTAAAGCAGCAGAATACAGCGGAACGATGAAGGTATATTGGGAATATGCTCATAACCCAAGCAGTGCGGATGCAGCCCTGAAGACGATTAAATACTCTAAGTCATTTAAGGAGGCTACTGAGTTCGGTGGCAAAACCCGACTGACTAAAAACATTCGTCACAATCCTAATAGTAGCCGCGATGCCTTGATGGTAATAGCTCCTGGCCGGGCGTATGCCCGCATTGGCGACTATCAAGGAAACATTAAGATGAATAAATTCAATCATAAAAAACATTTTCCGGATGCCGGATTTGCACATGGCAAGGGAAATAATGTGAAGGAAGAACGAACTATTGTGACCGATGTGAAGTTATTGTGGGTAAAATTATTTAAGAAAAATAGTACTCAGCCCAATGCAGTTAAAGACAAAGTAAGGAGGCCCCGGTACGACAAGAACGAGAAAGAATTGTGGAAAGACCTTTACGACTAAAATCATGAATTGGACTCAATTGGTTTCTATTGAACAACTGGAAAGTATTTCTAAAGAATCACAAAATCATCCGGTAATTATTTTCAAACACAGTACCCGTTGCTCCATAAGCAAAACCAGTCTGGCTCGGCTTGAACGAAACTGGCAGGCGGGCGATTTACCTGAGGTGCCTCTTTATTTCCTGGATTTATTAACCTACCGGGATATCTCGAATGCAATTGCTCAAACCTTTCAGGTGGTACACGAATCGCCCCAAATCCTAATCATTAAAAACGGACAATCTATTTACGACAAGTCACATTTCGATATTGACTTTTCAAGCATAAAAACCGTGGT
>JAEUUB010000244.1 GCA_016787745.1 Cyclobacteriaceae bacterium | reverse complement strand
TTTGCGGTTTCTGTTACTGTCATGTGTGTTAATTTTTCGATTTTGGGCTTCTTTTAAAAGAAAGCGACAAAGGTAAGATAAACGGGTAAGAATTACCACGAAATCTAATCCCCATTTCAGGTAAGTGGTTGATTTATACCTCAGTAATTTGATTAACGAACCAATCTTAACACGATCGGTGTTTACTCTAAAAAATTCGATTAATGAATAAGCCTACAATTAAAGTTGATATAGTATCCGATGTGGTGTGCCCCTGGTGCTACATAGGAAAGCGAAGAATCGAAAAAGCCATGACAGCACTTGCCGACCAATTCGACTTTGATGTGGATTACTTGCCCTTTGAATTAAATCCTCAAACGCCCAAAGATGGATTTAATCAAAAAGAATATTTGGTTAAAAAATTTGGCGGTGCCGATCGTTACAACGAAATCACAAAATATGTAACCGCGGTAGCTGCGGAAGAGGGATTGGTCTTTGACTTTTCAAAGCAAAATAAATCTCCTAATACGCGGGATGCGCACCGGATTATCCGGTTTGCAAAGCAGGAAGGGAAACAAGTGGTGGTTAAAGAAGCTTTTATGAAAGCGTATTTTGAAGAAGGTACAGATCTCACCAAAAATGAAAATCTGGTTTTAATCAGTGCGAAGGCCGGACTTAATCCTGAAAAAGTTTCTGCTTTGCTTACGTCTGAGGAAGGAGTTGCAGAAATAATTACGGAAGAAACAATGCATCATACCCGCGGCATTTCCGGAGTTCCCTACTATATTATTAATAATCAATACGGCATTTCGGGCGCCCAACCTACCGATGTTTTCATAAAGGCACTTACACAGATAGGGAGTGAGCCTGTTGCAACAGCAAGCGATGCATGCGCAGTTGATGGATCCGATTGTTAGTCTTTCCCTTTCAATAAATCGGAATCGGAAATGATCGATGTCCATACACTGGTGCGGCCATCGTCCATCCGTGTCCAGATGGGCGCAATTACTCCCTTATGCGCGTCAATGTTGTTATAGTCGCCAAAAAATTTTGAGTCAGTAGGGATAAAAGGGCTTTCGCTGATTTTTGTTTCTTTAAAAGTACTTCCTCCATCGGTTGAATAGGCGAGATAAACATCGGTTTGCAGATCATCGTAGGCTCTGCGATCGTAATAGACAATATAAATATACCCGGTGCCCTGATCAACCGTCATCCATGGCAAAAATTGATGTTTACCCGAATCATCCAGGTTAATGCGCATTGGCTTAGTCCATATGTCGCCTTTATTGGTTGATCGCATAAACCAGATGTCCGTGTCATCCACGCCATTCGATTGATCGGCCCACACAATGTATAGGCTACCGTGAAACCGCCCCTTACTTTGATCAATCATTAATACCGGCATTCCGTTACAGCGGCTAATTCCAGGAATATCCATCGACCAGCCTCCTTGTTGCTTGGCAATTAGTAAATCGTTTGTAAGCCAGGTCACACCTCCATCAAAGGAACGGTCGAAATATATATTGCCCTGATTGGCCCAGGTAACATAAACGCGACCTTCTTCATCCACGGCTGGCACAGCGCCTTCCGTTGTGTTATCATCATCTACGCAATCGCCCGGATTCTGATTAATTTGAATTGCCTTCGACCACTTCTTGCCGGCATTCGTTGATTTGCTAAACAAGATATTGGAATGACAGTTAGGATCATTCAATCCATATTTATCGAACTGGGTCCAGGTGGTATAAATA
>JAEUUB010000162.1 GCA_016787745.1 Cyclobacteriaceae bacterium | reverse complement strand
TCAACATCATCTGTAAACATGCTCAGAAATCCGATGTTTGTATTATTAATCTTACCCGACAATCGTGCGCCCCCAATAATAGGTACAATTTCACCGTTCGGTCCAATGCCAATCCTGCGACTGAAAAAGAGATCAACTTCTCCCGGACTTCCTACCGTGAATTGTCCAGCATTCTCAAGAAAAAAGGGCCGCTTCTCCGGAAAGAAAAGATTGAAGCGATCGAGATTGATCTGCTGTTGGTCAACTTCTACCTGAGCAAAATCTGTATTATAGGTAAGATCAAGGGTTACGGAAGAGGTAATACTATATTTAATATCTGCACCAAAATCAGGTTTATATTCTGTTTCCGGATCGGTGGATTGGAAATCTTTGGTGGCTTTCCCTAACACATAGGGAATAAACTTCAAGTTGCCCGGGCTTTGCAGGTTGAGTCCGGTTAGAGATCCTTCCAGTGAAAGTCGTTTAAGATCGAATTGAATAGGCAATGCTGCCCAGTAAGCAATCTCATTTGTTTTACGAATGTTACGCTGGAAATTGAAACCCCATACCTGATCCTGACCAGATGCAAAACGAAGTGTTCGCAAAGGAATGGCAAACTCAGCGCTCCATCCAAAATCACTCACTACAGACTTCACAGTAAACGCTGCATCCCAGTTTAAGTTGAAACCACCAATGGTACCTTGTTGCTGGCGGTTTTGCGAAAAATTTCCCTGTCCTTCATTATCCACCTGTCCATCGTACTCAATGCCAATGGGATTTGTTCCAAAAATGAAACCATTTTGACCGTCATGAAAAGTGTCCAGTATAAACAAAAAGCTATCTGTATTATCCAGCGTTGCATCTCTGCGTGCATCCGAAACAACCAGCTTCGAGGGTTCGCTGTCGTAACAAACAACCGATACGTACAAAGTCGTTGTCGTAAAACCAATTCGAACATCTGTTTTTTCGGAAGCCGGAAATCCTGCATTCGGTTTTGTCTGTATCATCTGATCGGTCGGTTCTATCGCCTCCCATACTGGATCTCCAATAACCTGTCCATCCAGTGCAGGCTCCGCACTTAAACTAAACGCCTTCATGGTTGGCCGTTTGCTAACATCGGGCATGTTAACAATAGTTTGGGCCAAGCAAAGGTTAGTACTTACCAGTACACAAGCTACGAAAGTAACATGCACAAGCGATGATCCGAATGAAGTCATTAGAACTTAGTTTCGGAGTAATATAATTATTTATAAAGGGAAATAAGGCTCCTTTAACATCAGGGGTTAAAGATTAAACTGAGTGGATGAGAAGTGGCGTGAGCCAAACTTGAAAAGCCTTTAAAGTCGATTGGTTACCGCGCGGTTTATTCTCTTGATAAACCCGGGGCCTTCATAAATAAAGCCAGTATAGATTTGAATCAGGTCGGCTCCAGCCTCCAATTTTTCTATAGCATCTTCGGCAGTCATGATTCCACCTACCCCAATGATTGGAAAGTCCTTACCCAGTTTCGATCGCAAAAATGAAATCACTTGTGTAGCCCGGTTAGTTAGTGGCTTACCGCTTAGCCCTCCGTTGCCAATAGCAGAAATTGCTTCGCTATGGGTAACTAACCCTTCGCGCGAAATAGTTGTATTGGTTGCAATAACGCCATCCGTTTTGGTCTCCAGTAAAATCTCAACAACATCGTTGAGCTGCAATTCATTTAAATCAGGAGCGATTTTTAATAGAATAGGTTTTGGTTTTTCTTTTTGTTGATTTAATGCCTTTACGGAATTCAGTAATTTTTTTAGCGGTTCTTTTTCCTGCAACTCCCTAAGGTTGGGGGTATTGGGCGAGCTCACGTTTACAACAAAGTAATCAACATGCGGATAGAGGGATTCATAACATTGCGTGTAATCCTCAAAAGCTTTTTCGTTGGGCGTCACTTTATTTTTTCCAATATTCCCGCCTACTAAAATTTTTGATTTCCGTCTCTTTAAATGTTTCACCGCTTCTTGCACACCTTCATTATTAAAGCCCATGCGATTAATGAGAGCCTGATCAGCCGGCAACCGAAATAACCGGGGTTTGTCATTGCCGGGTTGCGATTTGGGGGTAAGCGTCCCTATTTCAATAAAGCCAAAACCAAAGGCCGCCAGTTCATCGATGAGCAAAGCATTTTTATCAAAACCTGCCGCCAGACCAACGGGGTTTGGAAAGGTGAGACCAAGAAGCTTACGCTGAAGTTTTTGATCTCGAAATGAAAACACGGTTTCGATGAGAGAAAGCATACCGGGTATTTTTCCGGTAATCCTTAATAGCGTAAAAGTTGCGTGATGGATAAATTCAGGCGGAAAAAGAAAGAGGAGGGGTCGAACAAGAAATCGATACATGAACTGTGCTTACTTCTTCTTTTTCTTCTTTTCAGGTTTGCCAAATTTTTTAAATCCTTTCGCCACAATAGCATCAATCAGGGTTTCCGCATCGGTAACGGTCGAGTTTGTAGTGGCATTAACACGCCAGATCAACAAATTGCTTCGGCCATTTAAGTCAATAATTAAACTCCCCTGATCAAATTCACGCATGTAGTTCCTTTCCATAGAGCCGGGTGTCAGGCCCATGGGTCCGACTGACCCCGCATTGCTGCGCGTCATAGCACCCACAGCATACGATATGGTAATATCGGCTCCGGAGTCTACTTGTGTTAAACCTTTCGAAGTGAACTCGCGCGAAATAGAAGCTTGTACCCATTTATGCATCTGTTCTTCACTTACTTGCCTTTGGTCTTTGGGTGTGATTACAGCAACCTCGCCAAACCGAAAAGTCTTGTACTTGGTAAAGTCATGATCTTTATCGTACTCAACACTTATGTCTTGCCCGTACGATAGGGAGACAATAAACAAGGCAAGAAGCAAGCCTGGCACTTTCATCTGTTCATAGTTATTTGTTTAACGTCAGATGGAATTCGCATTTTGAAACTTTCCCCTA
>JAEUUB010000150.1 GCA_016787745.1 Cyclobacteriaceae bacterium | reverse complement strand
GGCATCCAATAAAAATAGCCAACGATGTAAACGCGGTAAGCATAACCGACATCTTTGCTTCGGCCTCATAAAACTCACCGATCTCATCTTCCAGAAACTCATAGGAATAGATAAACTCGGGATAGGCTTGTTCCCATCTTTTTTGTACCTCTTGCAAACTTTGCTGAATTGACTGAGGATTTAATTTAACCGAGAGGGTGTGATACCCGCGAATGCGGTTAAGCATTATGGTTGCTTCCAATGGATCTTGTAAGGAAACGGTATGGAAATTTTTAACCACACCGCTAACCGGTAGAGTCTTTCCCCACATCTTGATTTTCTTGCCTACAATCTCTTCGGGCTCGGTAAACCCAGCCACCTGCATTAATTTTTCATTGACAACAAAAGTCTGTGCTGTATCGCCATCATTCAATCCTTCACCTGCAAGTACCTCAATGCCATATAACGCAAAGTAACTCCCGTCCACTTGTTTCACCTGAGTTTCAAAATATTCATCACTGCCCTCCATTTGAAAATTCGTGCTGGAAACACTACCCGAGGAAGGAGGTGTACTTGACAAACTGGTTGCCTCTACCCCAGCAATAGTCATCAGATCGTTGCGCAGAGCGCGCATCTTACTGGTTCCATCACCCGTAGCTGGAGTTTCTTCTTCAGGAATCGATACCGTAATAATGGCTTCTTTTCTAAAACCCAGGTCTTTCGTTTTTAAGAAATCCATTTGGGTTATTAAAACTATAGTGCCAATGATCAACACCTGAGAAATCACGAATTGCAAACCCACAAGCACTCTTCGTAAATTAAAACCTGTAGAATGGTTAGCCCGGATCTGGTTTTTCAATGCCTTAATAGGATTGAACCCACTAACTACCAGCGAAGGGTAAGTTCCTGAGAGCAGAGAAACAATAAGCAAGGTGCTTAACAGAAATACCCAGAGTGCTGCATCGGTTTGGAAGTTCAGGGCCAAAGATAAATCCAGGAAAGGATTAATGAATGTCAGTCCTATTTCGGCCACAACCACGGCCAGTATAATAGACACCCATGTGACCAAGGTTGTTTCACCTAAAAACTGAAGTACTAATTGTGGTCGCGTGCTTCCCAACGATTTGCGAATCCCCACCTCTTTGGATCGCTTAACAGCTTCTGCCGTGGTAAGATTTATAAAATTGATGCAAGCGGTGAGCAGCAGGAAAACACCAATAATAGTCAATGTATTGAGTTGTGATTCACTTACTGTATTGTAATTATAATTACCAAAGCGTTCGTCAAAATGAACTTCGCTAAAGGGTTGCATTAGGATTGTCGCGTTATCACGATTGCGGCTTGCATCGCCTAAATATTTTGATACAAAAGCCGGAATGCGTGCTTCTATCTCTGAGATGGAACTTCCACTCCGTAACGTAAAATAACATTGTTCATCGCTCCAGATTCCATTCCATCCATTTTCGTCTTTCTCTTTCTTAATCGTAATGTAAGAGACCAATAGATCAAAGGGCAAGTCGGTGTTGGCAGGCAGATCTTCCATAATCGCGGTAACGCGATACTCGTGGCCTTCATATTTTAGAACCTCGCCAATAGCATCCTCTTTTCCAAAATATTTTATCGCCCATCGGCTTGATAGAATCGCTTCATTGGGTTCGTCTAAACTGGTTGATATATCTCCTATTAAAATTTTTCTATCAAAAACCTTAAAGAAACTGGGCTGTGCAAAAGCTACGCCTTTCTCTTCGTCATATCGTTTCGGTTCAGCATTGGCTTGCGGAATGGTAATAAAGCTTCCCGCCCGGTAAGCGATAAACGTAACATCCTCTGCCTCTGGAAAATCATTTTCAAAAGATTCGGGAAAAACAGGGTAAATACCCGGTGTATAATTTTTTCCGGCATTGCCATCGGATTGAACCACCGTCCGGTATATCCGATTATAGTTTGAATGGAAGGTGTCAAAACTTTTGTGGTAACGAACTAGTACGAAAAGAATCAAACTCGTTGCCAAACCCAACGTAAGTCCTCCGATATTAAGCAACGTTGTAGCGCGTTGCCGGACCAGATTTCGAAAAGCTGTTTTTAAATAATTCCTGAACATAATGGTAGGCGTATGGATTTAGATGTTTTCCTTCTTAAAAAAGTTTAGTCGCGCTAACTATTC
>JAEUUB010000118.1 GCA_016787745.1 Cyclobacteriaceae bacterium | reverse complement strand
AGCTCTCCGCTTCGGTTGAAGTAACTGATACCCAATATTACGGCCACCAAAGCCAGTATAATCCACATTTGATAATTGGGCCGGGGTACCTTAGGGGGTACAATCTTCTTTTCTCTTTCTTTGTCTGCCATTGCTATAAATTACAAATTGAATAACGTCCTAGTATGTTTTAAGTTCTTTTAATCTTCTATTTCGGTAATTTCTGCATCGCCCCACAATTTTTCCAACGAATAGAATTGTCTGCGATCTTTACGAAAGATGTGCGTTACCACAGAGATATAGTCGAGAATCATCCACTCTTTATTGTTTTTGCCCTCCATATGCCAGGGCTTTTCTTTTATTTTTTTAAACACGACTTCATCGACTGAGTCGCTGATGGCCTCCAACTGCTTATCGGAATTCCCCGAACAAATCACAAAATAGTCGGCTACTGCGTTCTTTACCTTTCTCAAATCCATTACTACGATGTCGAAAGCCTTCTTTTCCTGCATTCCTTTTACGATGGCGTCACTAAGTTTTTCTGAATCAACGCCCTTCTTTTTTTTGGCCATTAACTATCTTGGATTTTTTTAATAGAACAATCGGCAAAGTTAACCAAAATACCTTGTATAAAATCCCTGCCAACACCCTTTTCGTAGGAAAGAACCTTGTTTTTGTGCCAGAATGTCACTCAACAAATACAATTGCGATGGAACTGGGCCAGCGCAATTCTGTGGTTGAGGGTAGCCTTGTTATTACCGATCGTCAGATGGTGGGTAGAGGGCAGCGAGGCAATGCCTGGATATCCGAGCCCGGCAAAAATCTCACACTTTCTTTAATCTTTAAGCCGACTTTTCTAAAGCCCGACCGCCAATTCGGGTTAACACAAGCCATTGCGTTGGCAGTAGCCGATTATGTAAGTGGTAAGGTGAAGGGCTCGGTTAAGGTTAAGTGGCCTAATGATGTAATGATAGATGGAAATAAGGTGTGTGGTATTCTAATTGAAAACTCAATATCTGGAAATTCTCTCCAATTTTCCGTGGTGGGTATTGGCTTGAATGTTAATCAATTGGCCTTTTATAAATTGAAAGCCACATCTTTAAAACAAGAGACCGGATTTGATTATGCATTACAAAATGAACTCGATTCCTTACTTCAGGCTATCGAAACACGATATCTATTACTTCGTGATGGAATGCGCGACTTGCTGGAAGCCGACTATTTGAAAAATCTCTATCGGATGGGTGAGTCTCAGGTTTTCGAAACATCCAGGGGATTGATACAAGGTAGCATTACAGGTGTTGATCCGCAAGGTCGACTGCTGGTGCTAACCGATAGTGTAATCCACGCGTATGATCATAAAGAGATTCGTTTTGCGGATCAGTAAAGAATAACCATTCAAACAAGTTCCTTACTCCTTATCCAAATATTTAAGGAATACTTATCGACCCTTCGTTTAGTCTTTCTTCCATCAATTATCTTGCTCCATTAAAATTTCAAATTCATGGTAAAATTAAAATATACAACGCTAAGCGTGTTCAGCTTTCTCCTCGTAATCGCAGTATCCGCTCAAAAGCTGGATATGGAAAAGGTGAAAGGCATGAAGCCAAGATCCATTGGACCAGCCGGCATGAGTGGTCGAATTACGTCCATCGATGCCGTGGTTTCCAACCCTGACATTATCTACGCGGGTGCCGCATCGGGTGGTTTATGGAAAACAACCAGTGCCGGAATTAACTGGGAACCCGTTTTTGATAAGGAAGCAACACTGGCCATCGGGGCCATTGCAATTCAGCAGGATAATCCTGCGGTACTTTGGGTAGGAACTGGCGAAGGAAATCCCCGAAACAGTTTAAATGGAGGATATGGCATTTATAAAAGTTTAGATGCCGGTAAAACCTGGAAACTAATGGGTCTTGAAAAAACCAGACACATCCATCGCATTGTGATCGATCCAAAAAATCCTAATACAGTTTATGTAGGCGCCATTGGTTCGCCCTGGGGCGAGCATCCTGAACGCGGGGTTTATAAAACCACCGATGGTGGGGCCACCTGGAAGCGCGTGCTGTTTGTAGATGATAAAACCGGCTGTGCCGAATTGGTCATGGATCCATCCAACCCAAATAAATTGTTTGCGGCTATGTGGCAACATCGAAGACTGCCCTGGACATTTACTTCGGGTGGACCTGGGTCTGGGTTGCATGTTACAGTGGATGGTGGCGAAACCTGGACAAAACTCACAAGCAAAGAAGGCTTGCCGGAAGGTGAATTGGGAAGAATCGGATTGGCGATTGCGCGCAGTAAACCCGATGTAGTTTATGCATTGGTTGAAAATAAAAAGAATGCCTTATACCGCTCAACGGATGGAGGCTCTAAGTGGAAGAAGATGAATGATAATATGGATGAAATTGGGGATCGTCCTTTTTACTACTCAGAAATTTACGTTGACACAAAAAATGAAAACAGGTTGTACACGATTTATTCTGAAGTGAATATGAGCGAGGATGGTGGCAAATCCTTTAGCAAGTTGTTACCGTATTCCGGTGTACATCCCGATCACCATGCCTGGTGGATTCACCCTGAAGACCCCTCATTTATCATTGAAGGAAATGATGGTGGGTTGAACATTTCCCGCGATATGGGTAAGAACTGGCATTTCATTGACAATATTCCCGTTGGCCAGTTTTATCATATCAATGTGGATATGGCACATCCCTATAATGTTTATGGCGGTTTGCAGGATAATGGTTCGTGGGCCGGGCCTGGATATATGTGGAAAGATGATGGCATCAGAAATTATTATTGGCAACCAGTAATGTTTGGGGATGGCTTTGACGTAACGCCCGATCCGGATGATGATCGGTATGGCTATGCAATGTCGCAACAAGGTAATCTGGGGCGTTACGACCGCGAAACAGGATATGTTAAAACAATCCGTCCAACCCATCCTGATACAAAAGTGAAAGTGAGATTTAACTGGAACTCAGCCTTTGCGCTCGATCCGTTCGATCATAATACAATTTATTATGGGAGCCAGTTTGTTCATAAGTCAACCAACAAGGGAGATACCTGGGAAATTATCTCACCGGATTTAACAACCAATGATCCTGAAAAACAAAAGCAACATGAAAGTGGCGGTATCACTATGGATGCAACCGGTGCGGAAAATCATTGTACTATTTTGGCGATTGCTCCAAGTCCTGTTGAGAAAGGCTTGATCTGGATTGGTACGGATGATGGGAAAGTGCAACTCACACGAGATGGCGGAAAAAGTTGGACGGATGTAACCGCTAAAATTACCGGCATGCCCAAAGGCGCGTGGATACCCCAGGTAAAAGCATCCACCTACAAAGCGGGCGAAGTGTTT
Organism: Cyclobacteriaceae bacterium; assembly: GCA_016787745.1. Lineage (GTDB taxonomy): Bacteria > Bacteroidota > Bacteroidia > Cytophagales > Cyclobacteriaceae > ELB16-189. Next base: position 3,847 of record JAEUUB010000118.1, on the reverse strand, counting down.
GTAGTTGTTAACAATTACCGCCTGTTTGATTACAAACCTTATCTGTTTCGCTCGCGTGATTTTGGACAGACCTGGGAAAGTATGGTGTCGCCCGCGCAGGTAGGAGACAATAACTATACATTAGCGGTGGTACAGGACGCAGTTGAACCTAAACTGATTTTTGTTGGTGCAGAAAATGGATTGTTTGTTAGCTTGGATGAAGGTAAAACATACACAAAATGGACAAACGAATTTCCTGCCGGGGTTCCCACTATGGATTTGGTTATTCATCCACGCGAACATGATTTAGTGATTGGTACGTTCGGCCGGGCCATTTATGTTTTAGATGATATTCGCCCACTGCGTCAATTAGCTAAAGAGGGATCCCAGATTTTAACAAAACCCTTGCATGTGTTTTCTCCCCCCGATGCGTACCAGGTAACCTTTCAAGATCCGGCCGGGGTGTTGTTTCCGGGCAACGCTATGTTTCAGGGCGAGAATAAACGTTCAGGCGCTATGATATCGTATGTGATAAATAAACCCGAAGAGAAGAAGGAAACGCCAGCAGTTAAAAGTGAGCCTAAAAAGGGAGATAAAAAATCGGAAGTAAAAACAACGGAAGTTAAAAAAGAAGAAAAACCCGGAAGTAAGATTAAATACGATTCAATCACGCTGGAGGTTTTCAATGCCCAGGGTGAGAAGATTCGAACGGTAAAACAAAAAGCACCGGAAGATAATGGTATAAGCCGGATGTTCTGGCCAATGAATGAAAAAGGTTCGGCTCGTCCATCTCGCGAAAAGCCACGGGCCAATGCCCCCGAGCCGGGAGGATCGCAAGTATTGCCCGGTTCTTATAAGTTGAGATTGACGTTTGGTGATAAAAAGGACTCCACTCATATTCTGGTGAAATCAGATCCGCGTTTTAGTACACCCGAGTCAACCCTTGTTGCGCGGTATAACATGATTAAAGATTTAACGAAACTTACGGGTGTGGCTGCTCAGGCAACGGATCGGCTACGCGAATCAAAAGAGATAGCCGATGAGTATGAAAAGAAAATGAAGAATGAGAAACGGGATGATCTGAAAGAAGCGCTGGAAAAAACAAAAGTGGTTAAAGATAGCCTCAGTGCAATTATGGATTATATCGTTGGTAAAGAGGATAAGCGGCAGGGCATTGTGCGCCAGCCCGACCCGACTCCGGTAAGTTATATTTTTACCGCACAGCGATATATAGCTACTTCAAAAGATCCGGTTTCAGCCACAGATCAGCGGGTGTATAAACAAGCGCACGATGCGATTGCCGGCTTAGTAGCGCGTGTAAACAAATTTTACGAAAAAACCTGGCCGGAGTATCAACGCGAAATGGAGAAGGTGAGCATTTCACCTTTCAAGAGTTATGATCCTTTAAAACTTGATTAAGTAAAACTAAACCTGAAAGTCGCCTTGTTACTGAGGCGACTTTTTAATTCTTGATTATGATCCGGACTACCTCTCTTGCCTACGCGTATGCCTCTGCCCAAGAGATTTTGTTTACAGACCTCACCGTTGAAACGGGTTCGCAGATGTTGCTATTAGGGGAGTCGGGGAGCGGCAAAACAACCCTGCTGCATTTACTAGGGGGCTTGTTGAGATCTCAAAAAGGAAGCATTGAAGTAAACGGAACAGACATCACCAAATTCTCCGAGCACCAACTCGATCGCTTTCGCGGAAGTCATTATGGATTTATTTTTCAACGCAATCATTTAATCCAGGCGCTTACTGTAGAAAAGAATTTACTGATGGCGCCTTTTCTCGCAGGCTTAAATCAAAGTAAAACCCGGACAGACGAAGTATTAAACGAACTGGGTATTGTTGATAAGAAGCACAGCCGGATACAGGACTTAAGCCTTGGGCAAGCGCAACGCGTGGCCATTGCCCGGGCTGTGTTAAACAAGCCCGCGGTTATTCTGGCGGATGAACCCACTTCTGCCCTGGATGATAGAAATTGTGATCGGGTTAGCAACTTACTGCTAACCGTAGCGAACCAAAATAAGGCGACCTTGATTATTGCTACCCACGATCAACGCTTAAAAGACAAAATAAAAAATCAGATCCAGCTTACATGAATCTGCTTATACTGATTTTAAGTTACTTGAAAGCAAGGCCCCTCAATACGCTGCTTAATATTCTTTTGCTTTCCTTAGGTATAGCTGTTATCACTATTCTTCTTGTGTTTAGTAATCAGATGAAAGAGAAGATTTCTGACAACACGAAAGGAATTGATTTAGTAGTAGGCGCAAAGGGTAGTCCGCTGCAACTTATTCTCAGCACGGTTTTTCATATTGATTATCCCACAGGAAACATAAAGTTAACGGAGGCAGATCGACTGGCTAAACATCGATTGGTAAAAAGCGCTATCCCCCTTGCTTTGGGCGATAGCTACCAGAACTTTCGGATTGTTGGAACCAATCGTGCCTACGCAGAATTGCATCGGGCAGAATTGGCTGGAGGCGTTTGGTGGACGGCCGATCTGGAAGTGGTAGTGGGGGCTACCGCGGCCAGGATGCTTGAATTAAAAATTGACGATACGTTTTCAAGTGCTCATGGGTTAAGCAAAGAGGGACATGCACATGATGAGAATCCATTTGTAGTGAAAGGGATTTTGAAACCAACAAACGGACCCCTTGACAATTTAATTTTAACCAATGTGGCAAGTATCTGGAGAGTTCATGATACGCATGGAGAAGGTCAGAACATTGATTCGATAAGAACCACTTCCGGATTAGTGCCTTCGGCTATGGCGCAGGATTCAACGCTGGAAATAACTTCCTTATTAATCAAATATCGCAACCCGATAGCGGCCATTCAATTGCCCCGCTATATTAACGGACAAACCAATATGCAGGCCGCTTCTCCGGCCTTCGAAGCAGCCCGCCTTTTTTCCATTCTGGGTGTTGGAGTTGAGTTGATGACCGGATTTGCCTACGTGCTTATTTTTATTTCGGCCCTGAGCATTTTTATTGCCTTGTATAATTCATTGAAGGAAAGACAATATGATTTGGCCATTATGCGGTCGATGGGGGCAAGCCGGATTAAACTGATTGTAATAACGCAACTGGAAGGAATTACGCTTACCGTGGCCGGAAGTGTTTGTGGATTGGCATTGGGTCATGGCGTTTTGTTTTTGTTTACTGCTGTACTTGAGGAGAGTCAACGAACCGGCATAAGCGCCTGGGTTTTTTATAAAGAGGAAGGGTACCTATTGCTGGGAAGTTTAGTCTTGGGAGTTCTTTGTTCACTAATTCCATCGATACAGGCATATCGCACGGATATCCACAAAGTACTTGCGGGAAACTAAATTCCACTCATCATGTTTTACGAGTAAGAAATATTGAATTGAGTATTTTTACGAACAATTAAAGATTTTATGAACCGAATTATTCTTCTATTATTCTTGACATCTCTAGCCTGCATAAGTTTTGCTCAAACCAAAACAGATGGCTGGGAGCGTTTTGCCAAAACGAAGTTTGATGCCAAGTACAACGAGAAAGCTGCTGAATATTTTTTATTTCCAACCTTTCCCCCTGAGCTAAAGGCAAGCGTGGGTAAGGAAATTGATTTGGAAGGCTATTACCTGCCTATTGATGTGGAGGGAGATGCCTATATCATTCTTTCTAAATTTCCGTACAGTCAATGTTTTTTTTGTGGCGGTGCCGGCCCGGAGTCGATTGCAGAAATATATTTTAAAGGAACTACACCCAAGTTTGAAGGAGATCAGTTTATTCGGGTGAAAGGCAAATTAAAACTTAACGATGCTGATTTAGAGCACGGTAATTTTATTGTGGAAGAAGCAGTGTTGGTGAAGTGACTTAAAAACAATAAACTATTT
>JAEUUB010000114.1 GCA_016787745.1 Cyclobacteriaceae bacterium | reverse complement strand
TCGCTAACAGCGCCCACGATAGGCGAAAAAAATACTGGTCTGCCAATACAGATTAAAGTGAAGTCTAACAACTAAGTTAGTCTTGCGCTACCTGATAGCTATATCATTTCTATTCAACACGTGTGTATTTGGGCAGACCATTACACAATTAGAATATTATTTTGATACCGACCCGGGCTTTGGAAATGGAATTAGCATTCCCATTACTGTTGCTGCGGATATCACACGCGATTTTTCAATTCCTTTCAACGCGGTAAGCGAAGGCTTTCACCTACTTTACGTTCGGGCCAAAAGCAATAATGGGTTATGGAGCCTTCCTGTTTCACGACCCGTGTTGGTTCAACGCAATGCACAGTCTGCATCGGTATCGCCAATAGACAGAATAGAATATTTCTTTGATGCCGATCCGGGCTTTGGGAATGGTACAACAATACCCATCACATCCGCTGCTGATTTGACAAAAGATTTTCAACTCCTCTTAAGCCCGGTAACGGAAGGATTTCATACCCTTTATTATCGTGCAAAAAGCACAAACGGTTTATGGAGTACGCTTTTGGCTCGTCCTATTTTTGTGCAACGCAATGCTCAGTCTACTTCAACATCCGCATTAAAGCGAATTGAGTATTTTTTTGATAGCGACCCTGGACATGGTAACGGAACCATTGTCAATGCAACCTCCACGATGTTTGATCAAAGTCTGATTGTAGATCTTTCTTCAATTTCATCAGGATTTCACATGCTCTATTTCAGAGCAGAGGATATGAATGGACGGTGGAGTCAACCTGTGGCCAAGCCTTTTTTTGCAGGCAAGTCAGGATCAAACATAGTAGCCGTTGAATATTATTATGATGACGGAATTACAAAATCACCCGTTAGAAATTATAATAGCTTTCCTGCGGGAAAAGATATAACTATTGATTTTGCCGCTGTTTTGGATGGACTTTTACCAAATACTTCTTACGAAATTCACATAACCGCAATTAACGATGCCGGACAACGCAGTGCCGAAGTTGTACATACATTTATAACTCCGCCCTTGATCTGTGATCCGATATCGCCCCCAATTACATCCGGTTCCAATGCGTGCGGACCTGGAAGCATAACACTTACCGCCTCGGGAGCAATTGGAGCACAGACTTACCTCTGGTATAATACTCCAACCCAGGGAACTCCTGTTTTCGAAGATGCAACCGGAATCTTTACAACGCCTTCCCTAAACACAACCACATCTTACTATGTGGCCATTAAAAATGGAACTTGCGAAAGTGCCCGGATGAGCGTACTTGCACAAATTAATCCAACACCAACAGCTCCTACTGCCCTAAGTGCCTCTGCATGCGGGCCTATAGCAACAGTTACGCTTAATGCCTCGGGAGGAAGCAACGGGCAATATCGCTGGCATACTGCGCCAACAGGAAATACAATTTCCGGAGAGGTAAATAGCACATTCACAACTCCCTTATTATCCAACACTACTACCTATTATGTGTCAATTGATAATGGGTTCTGTGAAAGCATAAGAACTCCTGTTACTGTAACAATAATGGTGTGCCCCGCAAATCAGACTCCGATTATACAAACGGCATCGGTCATTACAACCATTTCAGGATCGGCCATAATAAACCTTGCCCCACTGGTATCCGATCCTGACAATAACCTGGACCTGACCTCATTAAAAATTATTCAACATCCCATCAGTGGTGCTCAGGCTTCTATATCAAACAATATCCTTACCGTAAATTATTCAGGAGTAAGTTTTGCGGGAACAGATTACCTGGATATCGAAATTTGTGATCAGGCTGGCGCTTGTTCACAACAAACTTTTAGCATTGAAGTGATTGGTGAGGTGATTGTCTACAATGGAATTTCAGCAAACAACGATACCAAAAATTCCATTTTTCTGATTAAGTACATTGATCTTCTTCCTGAAACGCAAAACAACAAGGTTACTATTTATAACCGCTGGGGGGATGTTGTATTTGAAATTGAGGATTATGACAATATTAATCATGTTTTTACTGGCGAAAACAAAAACGGAAATCCGTTGCCATCCGGAATATATTTCTATAAAATAGAATTTAACAGCGCCAAAGAATCAATGTCGGGATACCTGACGCTTAAACGTTAAAACTGTGATGTGAAATTATGCTAACTTGGTCGTAAGAATCTGGCAAGGCAGTTCTTACCGAAAAGTAAATCAAATCTGAAAAAGTACCTTCCAATATTGTGCTTGTTATTTTACTCCTGGACCATAGTAGCCCAAAGCAAGGTTATTGACAGCTTACAACAAATTGTTTCGTTACATAAAAGGGATACTATAGAATTTAACGCGTTGCTGCTTTTGTCTAATGAGTTCTTACGCAAGGACTTGCAGAAAGTGAAAGAATATTCAATGCAAGTGGTGAAGCAGGCCGATCCAAAGAACGAAGCCAAGTGGCTGGTGTCGGCTTACAGTTATTTAGTCACCTATTACCAACAGACAGGACAAATAGACAGTGCCCAGTATTTTCTGAATCAAGGGGAAGTCCTGGTACGTGCCAACCCCACAAACTTTCGGGTCAAATTCAACTATAACCAATCCGCTGGTTTGTTTTATAAAAATTTAGGAGATTATAAAAGAGCCCTCCCGTATGTACTTGAAAATGTAAACACCTGGAAGAAAGAGGATG
>JAEUUB010000056.1 GCA_016787745.1 Cyclobacteriaceae bacterium | reverse complement strand
GAAAAGGAAGCAGAGCCGGGCTTACTTGCCAAAGCGCTGGAGGATCTGTTGCAAATGAACAAACATGGATTATGAATTTTTGGGTTGATACACATGCACATATTTATTCGAAAGAATTTGACTCGGACAGGGATGACGTGTTAAGGCAATGCCTCGACTTAGGGATTTCAAAAATCTTTATGCCTAACATAGATCATACCTCTGTAGATGCTATGTTGGAGGTGGAGCATGCACATCCCGATCAATGTATTTCTATGATGGGGTTGCATCCCTGTTCAGTAAAAAGAGGGTTTGAACGGGAGTTGTATAAAATTGAGGAGTGGCTTGCGAAGCGAAAATTTGCCGCCATTGGAGAAATGGGAACCGATTTGTACTGGGACAAATCTTTGTGGGAAGAGCAGGCCGAAGCTTTTGTTATTCAAACTAACTGGGCCAAACAGTATAAACTGCCGCTTGTTATTCATTGTCGCGAATCCATCGATCAAACGATCGAATTATTAACTCCCCTGGCTGATCAAAATCTGAAAGGAGTTTTTCATTGCTTTTCGGGTACGTATGAACAGGCAAAAAAAATTACGGATTTGGGATTTTATCTGGGATTGGGAGGAGTGTCTACCTTTAAAAATGGGGGTCTGGATTTAGTAATTCCAAATCTGGATTTGGATAATCTTGTATTAGAAACAGATTGCCCCTATCTGGCTCCTGTGCCGCATCGCGGTAAGCGCAATAGTTCGGAGTATATTCCTTTAATTGCCGCCCGTATTGCCGAGCTAAAAAAGATTTCAATCAGTGAATTACAAAGCCTGACTACCTCAAATGCCTTACGCTTATTCAATTACTCATGAGCTACCGAAGAATTAATATTAACACGGCTCAGCCGGGCAAACCAAAATCACGGGTAATGATTATCTATACCGGTGGAACGTTTGGAATGACCTATGATGCAAAGGGTGTGTTGATTCCTTTTGATTTCTCCTTAATTCTTGAGCAACTACCTTCTTTGCGAAATTTATTTTTGGAAATAACTGTAGTCTCCTTCGATCATCCGGTGGATTCGTCCAATATACAGCCGGTGCATTGGAAAATGATTGCAGAAATAATTTTTGAAAATTATAGCGAGCAGGACGGCTTTGTGGTTTTACATGGTACCGATACGATGGCGTTCACTGCCTCGGCCCTTAGTTTTATGTTACCAGGCCTGGCCAAACCGGTAATTGTAACCGGTGCCCAGTTGCCTATCAGTCAGCCAAGGTCGGATGCACGCGAAAACCTCATTACTGCGCTTGAGATTGCCTCGGCAAAAGACCATGGAAAACCGCGGGTGCCTGAAGTGTGTATTTATTTTGATTACGAATTGCTACGTGGAAACAGATCTAA
>JAEUUB010000945.1 GCA_016787745.1 Cyclobacteriaceae bacterium | reverse complement strand
GGTGTGTATGGATTGCAGCGTGCATTACGCGTGGCAGGTGCACAAAATATGATTATGAGTTTATGGAAAGTGGATGATGAGGCTACACAAAAACTGATGGTCGATTTTTATACCCGTTGGATAAAGACGAGTGATATGCGTAGCGCTTTTCGTGCAGCACAAAAAAATTTAAGAAAGAAGTATCCTAACCCATATTACTGGGGAGCATTTATTTTGGCGCGATGAATTTTTTAAATTAATTCTTGCATTGAAGAAGTTTTTAACAGTGATGTAATTGACACTTTTACCATATTTACTGGGTATTCCGCTCATTATTGCGTATATTTATAATTCTACGAATCAACTGTAGTGTTCTTCATCTTTTTGATGTTTCCATCAAGTTAGCTATTCAATAGCAGTACAGCTTGTAAAATTTTAGCAGAACGATAAGCGGATTTCGCTTTACATCATTGTGCTTTCCGGTAATTGAATTCATGATTAAGTCATGAGTAATTTATTTCTTAACTCTATAAACTCAGTATGAGCACAAATCACATTGAATCAGAAAAAAAGGCGTTGTCCTTTAAAAGAACGGATGAATTAATTAAAAGAAGAAAGAATGTTGTAGCCAATGGCGTAAGTGTATTTGTAAAGACAAGTGCCGTGCAAGGTCATGATGCCACACTCATTGATGTGGATGGCAATGAACTAATTGACTTTGCCGGAGGCATTGGAGTACTCAATGCAGGTCATTGTCCGCCACCGGTAGTAAAAGCCATTCAAGAGCAAGCAGGCAAACTCATTCATTCGTGCTTCAATGTTTCTACCTATGAGTCATACATCGAATTGTGTGAAATGCTTGCGAGGTTGATTCCGCATGGCGAGCGCACAAAGGTGATGTTGACGAACACAGGCGCAGAGTCAGTGGAAAATGCAATTAAGATTGCACGCCAGGCAACGAAGCGATCGGCAGTATTATGTTTTACAGAATCGTTTCACGGTCGCACGATGATGGCGATGACGCTTACTTCCAAGATCGATTACAAATTAGATTGTGGACCGTTTGCACCGGAAGTGTATCGCCTCCCTTTTCCAAATCATTATCATTATGGAATTGGAATGACGGAGGAAGCTTTTGCAGAATTGCAATTACAAAGGCTGCATGATGCTGCGCATAACTTAGTTAATCCAAATAATGTTGCAGCCATCATTATCGAGCTGGTTCAAGGCGAAGGCGGATTTAACATCGCACCCAAGCGATACATTGAGGGCTTGCGCGAGTTCTGTGATGAATTTGGGATCATGTTAATCTTCGATGAAGTGCAAACCGGCTTTTGCCGAACGGGAAAGTGGGCTGCGAGCGAACACTATGGAGTTACACC
>JAEUUB010000932.1 GCA_016787745.1 Cyclobacteriaceae bacterium | reverse complement strand
TGGAGTCTTCAGTTCTTTAGCTTCTTCCGTGGCAAGAATGTTCAACTACAAGGATATCAGGGTGGATTTGGTGTTTACTCACTGGGTCTGAATAAAAACCTGCCGAACAAACGTGGAAGTATTGGTTTTGGTGCGGAGAATTTCTTCGGTCAAACCATTACTATTAAAGGTGAAACCATTACCCCGGTTGTCAATCAGCAAACCGTGTCTGTACGCCAGAATTTGAACTTCAAAGTAAATGTCAATCTTCGCTTCGGTAAAATTGAGGGCGGCAACAACAGAAGTTCATCAAGCAGAAGAACACGCAGATCTATTTCCAGTGATGACTTAAAACAAGGCGGTGAAGGGGGTGGCTTTGACGGAGGTGGTCAAGATCAACAAGGCGGTGCACCGGCTGGCGGATTTGCTGGAGGTGGCCAACGGCCTGCAGGCGGGGCAGCGGCTGCAATCCCCGCCATAAAATCTGATCCTACTGCCATGGTGGATGCAACAGGTACCTGGACATACACAATCGAATCTCCACAAGGAGCCAATGGGGGAACGTTAAAGATTAATAAAGAAGGAGAAACCTATACGGGCACAATTATTAACAGCAGAATGAAAAGCGAAACCGCTTTAAAAAATGTACAAGTAACGGGCAATGAATTAAGCTTCAGTTATGAAGCCAGTTTTGGACCGAATACCAATGAAGTAACTGTGAAGGGAGTAATAACCGGCAATGAATTTTCAGGTAACATGGCAATAGGCCAGTTTGGAGCCTTTCCAATGAAAGCCAAGAAGGAATAAGAAGGGGGTTTAGTTAGGGTAAATGCCGGTTCGAAAGGATCGGCATTTTTTTTCTCACGTTTCCAATCTGTGAAGTCCGATCTCAAAATATTTAGCTCCAGCCATGGGATTAAAGCGATAGGGCTCGATCTCATAAAACCCTACCTGGCTATATAATTTTATGGCTGAGGTCATGGTAGATAACGTATCTAATCTCATTTTGCTATAGCCATGCCGGGCTGCAAGCTCAATTGCTTTTTTTATAAGTTGCTTGCCATATCCAAATCCCCGCCATTCTTCGCGGATGTACATCCGCTTAAGTTCGCATATTGAATTCTCCAACTTTCTGATTCCAAAGCACCCAATAGGAACATCCTTTTCCCAGGCAAGGATTAATACGCCATAAGGTTTTGCGTACATGACAGAAAGCGTATCGAGTTCGTCATTAAAATTTTGAAACGATAAATCAACACCCAGTTGCTGCACATATTCCGTAAACAATTTCGATGCAGTGACGTAATCCTGTTCTGTATTCGCTTCTTTAAATGTCAACATAAAGATTAGGTGACGATCTTGGGGTTTAGGCATCAAAGATTATAACCCGATTAAAAGGATGTTTGTTTTGAAATCGCTCACACACTTTTAACAATTTCTTAAGAAAAAACTTAAAATGAGCCCGCTCCAATTCAGGAATGTTTGAATTTCGTAACCCATTCATAAATTCATATCGTTATATTTAACCTACCAAATTTTCAACGGAAAAAATCAAAATTATGGCAGCTTTCACTCTCAAAGTAAATGGAAAAAGTCAATCGGTAGAGGTAGATCCTAAAACCCCTATGTTGTGGGTTTTGCGCGAACATCTGAATCTGGTAGGCACCAAATATGGATGTGGGATTGCTCAATGTGGCGCCTGCACCATTCATGTAGATGGTGTTGCCGTACGTTCCTGTCAATTACCAGTTTCTGCAATGGAAAATAAATCCATTACAACGATTGAAGGTTTATCTGAAGATGGCGATCATCCGGTACAAAAAGCATGGGTGGAGCACGATGTTCCTCAGTGCGGCTATTGTCAGGCCGGACAAATAATGACGGCTGCTGCGCTACTGGCCACAACCCCTAATCCGACCGATGAGGAAATTGAAACAGCTATGAACGGAAATATTTGCCGGTGTGGTACGTACCTGCGGATCAAGGCAGCAGTAAAAACAGCAGCCACTACTAAATCCTAATCAAACAAAATTACCCAGCCATGACAAAAGTAAAAACTACCTTAGATAGAAGATCTTTCTTGAAAGTCTCAGCCCTGGCGGGCGGTGGAATGATGCTAAGCTTTAGCTGGCTGGCCGGCTGCAAACCCACTCCCGAAGAATTACTGGCAATGCCGAAAGAGTGGTTTGAATTGAACAGTTATATTAAAATCGGAGAAAACGGACTTGTAACCCTCATGTCTCCAAATCCTGAATTTGGATCGAATGTTAAAACTTCGATGCCCATGATTTTGGCAGAAGAGTTGGATGCAGATTGGAAAAACGTGCTTGTGGAGCAAGCTGATTTTTATCCGGAACGATTTGATCGCCAATTTACCGGAGGCAGTCAAGGAATTCGCCAGGGGTGGAAACCGTTACGTACGGCTGGAGCAACTGCCAGACACATGCTTGTAGGCGCTGCCGCGCAAACCTGGAATGTGCCCGTTGCAGAAATAACCACCGAAGCGGGAATGCTTCATCATAAATCGAGCGGAAAAAAAGCTGGGTATGGTGAAATGGCTTCTATAGCGGCTGGGCTAGAAGTACCGAAAGAAGTTTCTTTAAAAGAAATCAACGATTTCAAAATCATTGGCAATTCAAAAAAGAATGTAGATGGAAAAAAAATAATTACCGGCAGGCCCATGTTTGGCATGGATTACAATCAAGAGGGAATGTTAATCGCTATGATTGCCCATCCGCCTTTTGGCATGCGCGTGAAATCTGTTGACGATACGGAAGCGAGATCAATGCCGGGCATTAAAGATGTTTTCATCATCAAAACATTACAAGATGATTACGAGCGTGCCGCTTTTGATACAACTACTTTTACCGAGCTGGTCGTTGTGGTTGGAATTACAACGTGGGAAGTAATGAATGCTAAGAAAGCCTTGAAAATTGAATGGGAAAAAATCTCGGATTCAACGTTTATAATGAATGGTTGGGGCGGCAAGCAAACCGTTAAAGTACCCGGAGGCCTTGAGAGTACAGAGGGCCATAAAAATAGAATGGCCGAGATGGCAAAAAAAGCCGGCAACGTTCTTCGCAAAGATGGCGATCCGGCAAGCGCATTTAAAAAGGCAGCCAAGGTTTTGGAGCGTACGTACAATGCTCCTTTCCTCGCCCACAATACCATGGAACCTGTTAACTGCTTCGCTTATGTTACCGCAGACAAAGCTGAACTCTACGGACCTACCCAGGCCCCGGACTTTGTGCGCAATACAGTGGCCGCTCGTTTGGGACTTCCAAAAGAAAACGTTCACATTAAACTGCCGCGCATGGGTGGTGGTTTTGGTTTACGGGCCTATGGTCATCATATGATTGAGGCAGCGGTTATCTCACAAAAATTAAATGCTCCCGTTAAAATGATATATACCCGTGAGGATGATATGACGTATGGCATTTACCGTCCTGCTTACACGGCAACGTATAAGGCCGCTTTAGATGAGAATAATAATCTTATCGCTTTTCATGTACGCGGTGGCGGTGTTCCGGAACATCCGATTCATGCAAACCGTTTTCCTGCCGGGGCCGTTGATAATTATTTAGCTGAGGGATGGGCTCTGGAATCTAATATAACCATAGGTGCATTTCGGGCTCCACGATCAAATTTTAATGCGGCTGCGGAACAATCATTCCTTGATGAACTGGCAGAACTTGCAGGAAAAGATCCTATTGATTTTCGGCTTGAATTACTCGAACGTGCGAAGAACAATCCGGTAGGCACCAACAATGATTATGATCCCGACCGGTATGCCGGAGTTTTAAAGTTGGTACGCGAAAAATCGAAATGGAACGAGACCTCCGCCAATACACATCGGGGTGTTTCAGCATATTTCTGTCACAATACCTATGTGGCCGAAGTTCTCGACTTATCCATGCAGAATAACAAGCCTGTTTTCGAGAAAGTGTATGCCGCTGTGGATTGTGGGGTGGTAATTAATCCCGATGCCGCCAAAAATATGGGCGAAGGCGGTATTGTAGATGGAATAGGAAATGCCATGTTTGGAGAATTAACCTTTGTGGAGGGTGTACCTGAAAAAAATAATTTTGATAAGTACCGGCTTATCCGTCAGAAGGAAGCCCCGAAATCCATTGAAGTACATTTTGTTAAGAACAACGAAGATCCTACCGGATTGGGCGAACCCTTGTTTCCACCTGTATTTGCAGCCGTTGCCAATGCGTTATACAAAGCAACAGGCAAACGGTTTTACAATCAACCTTTTGGAAAGGAATTAGAAAAGGATATCCAGGCGATGTAGCAGCTACCAACTTGAATAAATTGTTATGGATTTTGTTCCCACGTAAACTTTAAAGCCCTAACGCCACTAACTCTCCGGCATGGCCAACGGCCCCAACGGCAACCACAATGTATTGCTTACCATTAATGGAATATGTCATGGGTATACCTGCCTGAGAAGCCGGCAATTCCATTTCTGAAATAATTTCACCTGTTGCTTTGTCATAAGCTCTGAATTTATTTCCGCCACCGCCATCCGAAGCATATAAGCCTGCTCCTTCCCCCGCAAATAGCAATGTCTTTGTTACCAGCATACCCACACGATCGGGCAAGCCAGTACGAGGAATGGTTATTCCCTTTAATGCAGGAATTTCTTTTACCCAATCCGGTGTATCGGCATTGGCAACCATCCATTTATGATCACCCGTATTCAAATCGATGGCCGTGATTCGGCCGTAGGGTGGTTTCACTAAGGGCAAGCCATGTGGGCCAATTCGCGAACTGCCCATGTAGGCAATATAATCCATGTCCGACAAATCGGGAGCGGCTTCTAAACTCATAGGCCGCAGCACTGTGCTGGATGAAACATAGAGTACACCCGTTTCCGGGTCCAACACCCCCCCTTGCCAATTGGCACCCCCCACCGCATCGGGGAGCATCAATGTTCCCATCACAGCGGGTGGGTTGTAGACACTAACTGGAGTATAGAGGGGTCCTTTTTTATATTGCTTTACAATTCGCAGCGCTTCCTCTTTAATAGCAGGTGTAAAGTCAACAAGAATCTCATCGGAATATCCCTGCCTGTCATATGCGGCTGGCTTGGTAGGAAAAGGTTGTGTAGGTGAAGTCCATTCTCCTTTCACATCACTTTTCGGAACCGGCCGTTCTTCAATTGGCCATACAGGTTTACCGGTAACACGATCAAACACAAAGGCAAATGCTTGCTTGGTAAGCTGAACAACGGCCTGAATGGGTTTGCCGTCCACGATGATATCCGCCAATATGGGTGGCGCAGGCAAATCATAATCCCAAATGTCGTGATGGATCAACTGATAATGCCACACTTTCTTTCCGGTTCTGGCATTGAGGCACACTAAGCTTTGCGAGAATAAATTATTCCCGGGCCGATGGCCACCATAAAAGTCTCCGGTAGCAGCTTCTAAGGGAAGATATACGTAACCCAATTTTGGATCGGCCGTAAGCGGAGCCCAGGCTCCCGCATTTCCGGTAAACTTCCAACTATCCTGTTCCCAAGTTTCGTTCCCTTCTTCTCCCCTCTGGGGTATTGTATGAAAAACCCATAATTGCTTTCCCGTTTTCACATCATACCCCATAATGTTTCCGGGCACTTGTTTTTTAGAAACGGGGGCTAACCCAACCGGAAAACTTGCCCCCACGATAATCACATCGTTAACAACAATTGGCGGAGAGGTAGAGCCAATAGTTGATGCCAACGGATCGACACCCCTTCCCAAATTCTTTTTTAAATTAACCACCCCGTGATCACCAAAATCGGAAATCAACTGCCCGGTCTTCGCATCCAACGCAATCAACTGAAAACCGGGTGTGATGTAGATAACACGATCCTTTCCAATTACAGGTGAAGTCCAATAGGCTACTCCTCTTCCTGAATTTTGCCGTGGTACATAGGCTTTGTGTTCTTTTTCATCAAAACGAAATGTCCAGAGTGTTTCGCCCGTCACCGCATCGATAGCCGCGACCGTTCGGCTGGAGCCTGCCGTGGTATACAACACACC
>JAEUUB010000891.1 GCA_016787745.1 Cyclobacteriaceae bacterium | reverse complement strand
ACGCAACTAAACGATATGTGCATGTACTTAAATCATTTTAAATCCACCAATCTCGGCTGGCTCTTGCTGGTTGTTCGTAGGCACATAATCAACTGCCTTGTAAAGGGCTTTGATTGCCGCAATCCATTTTGATGCCCGGGGCACCATTTTAAAATCATCCGTCATCATACGACCGCGCATTACCAGAATCCCCATATCAGCGCCTTCATAAAAGTAATCATCTTTGCGACTAATGCGCAGGAAGAATGCTTCTTGTTCAGTTTCAACTGCTCTTCTGTGAGTATCCATCCTCGAGTACTCAATGGTTTCATCAGCATTCATCTTATAAATTCCCGAAAGCGGTGCTTCCGTAATAATCTGAACTTGCTTATCGATGTATTTGATCACCAACTGACCCCAGGAATCAATATTCTCAGCTTTAAACCAACGACTATTAATTGCATTTACATTTAATTTATAGGGTTGATTCATCCATTCCATCATGTGGAACAAGAACAACGGCATGTCGGATAGTGCAAACACGGCATGATTGGTAATGGAACTCGCCCCGGTAATGCGCGGGTTAAGTTCTCCCAGATAAACTTTCTGAGTATCCTTATCAATCAGAAAGTCCAACTCAAAATATCCTTTATATCCTTCTTTGCGTAATTGATTTCCAAAAAGTTGGGTGTACTTACGCGCTTGAGCCCGAATGGCAGGAGTAAATGCATCGGCAAAAATTTCATTGCCGCACCAACCTCCTTTGTATGGGGTAAGTTCTTTAAAGCCCACCAACTCAGTCATCAAAGGCGCAACAATGGTTCCATGCTGTGTTACGCATGCTTCAATGGCTGAGCCTTTGCAATTAATGCGCTTCATCACTTTCACTTCCTTCTCCTTCACAATTTCATCGGCATACTTGTTCCACTCCTGTTCATTTGAAATAAAGAAGGTGGTATGGCCTGAATCACCAAACGGAGTTTGAATAACCAGATCGGTACCTAACTTCTTTTTCGCTAGCTCATTCAGGTGGTCGTAGCTTTTTACTTTTGAAAGTAAATAGGGAACACAGGGTACACCTGCTTTTTCTGCGATGCGATTTGTATTTACTTTATTATCCATAAAGTTTCGCATCTTAGCCGAAGGGAAACAAATTTCTAAACCCAGTCGTTTGGCCAACTTTTCGGTGTGTTCATTAAACATCAACATCAGCGCCTTTCCCTTCCCCCCGCGTTCTTTAATATAATCGGCTACTTCTTTATGTTCAAGCAGATAATTATTAATATCTTCTATACTTTCAAAGTCTTCATGTGGCAATTCCTCTTTAGGCGAAAAGACATTGGGGTGAAGTCCATCAAAACATTCGATGTAGCAAATAAATTTAAACCCTCGTATCCACTCATCGGCACCCAACAGATTAAAGTTAGTCGCACTGATAAAGTAAATAGGCGTTTCGTTCCGGTAAAAAAATCTACGGATGTCTGAAATCCCGTTAAGCATAGGTGCTGTAGGCTTGGAAGGTTTCTTTGTCTTCTTCTTCACCGTCAATTTTTGAGTTGATTTTCTTACAAGAGCTTTATTTTTAGTTGCTAACATGCTACAGGGGTTTAATTATTTATATTTTTCTAAAATAAGATGATCGCGCTCCTCGCGCGAAGTTGTTTCCCGGCTTCGTTTTGAAATAATCCAAAGGATTAATCCCAACAAACACAAGCCAAGCAGGATGGCCCATTCCAACGGCCACTGTAATGCCGCAGGACTTGCCGGTACGGTAATCGCGAGCAAAATCAAAATCGAACCTGCTATTGAAATGTAGCCAGCCCATTTTCCACCCGGTGCTAAATAGGGACGATGTTGGTTTGGAAATTTTCTTTTCAATTTTAAATAGGAAAATGAAACTCCCAGAAATGCAGCAGCAATGCAAAATGATCCTACA
>JAEUUB010000849.1 GCA_016787745.1 Cyclobacteriaceae bacterium | reverse complement strand
CTTCTTTTCTATTTTCGGAGTCTCCAGAAATATGGGTTCACCCGATCCAGCCCTTAACGCAGCGGGAACAAGGGAAGTAGCCAGCGCTGTTCCTGCTACTTTTTTGATAAAGCCTCTGCGTGATGATTTTAAATTTGTCATAGTTATTTCCGTTTAAAGTCTGTTTGAAATCCCTTAAAATTAATTTACTGCTGTTGAATCTTATAGACCTGAAGCTTTCTTCTGTTGATTCCACCTATCAGGTAGGAAGATGAATCTGATTTCAAATAAATTAATGATTCAACCTGACCATTCAATAGAAGGCCACTTTTAGAGGGCGGTAAAACCGTAAACTCTTTCGACCCAGTACCCAGAAGAACCAAACCTTTATTACTATCGTAATTCCCCGTGGAAACATCATAGGTATGATCATTACCAGCTATCAGAACATCCTCAAACGAGTCACCATTAAAATCGTGTACCAGCAACTTTTTTACAGGTGCTACCTGAGCCTCCAGTGGCAATTCCTGCCATGTAAATTTTCCCTTATCATTCCAAAGCATATAACTAGCCGTGGTGTTAACATAATAAATATTCTTTGATGCAATGGTATCAGTTTTTATAATCTGGCCAGCTGTACTTAAGCTGAACTTGGTATAACTCGTGAATGCTTTTCTAAAAAAAGGAGATTGAGCTGCTAACTCATCCAGGTAATTTATCGGATACTCCTGCATCGTACCGTTTTCATCATTCCAATAAGAAGTTGATAAAGGATCAATATACCCGTTCTTATCAAGATCGATCGAATAAACCCGCATTGGATATTTCTCGGAAATTGTGAATCGATGATTTAAGCCAAGATTCCCTAACAAATAATCCTCATCTCCATCCCCGTCAAAATCACAAGCAATTACGCATGACCACAACCCGTGTTTTTTTTCGCGTTCCTGATCTTCAACCGGATTCATTCCCTTTCCGCCATCATTTTTCAAGATCATAAGGGAATTCCATTCGCGTGTAATTACCAGATCCTGCCAGCCATCGCCATCATAGTCAGACCAAATGGCATCGGTCACCATACCTAAATCAAAGTTGAATTTTTCATCCAAAATAAACTTCCCTCCATTATTGATCAGCAAATAGGATTTGTTTGATAGAGGGAAATTCCACTTCTTTACCCGACACCCGATAAACACATCCACATCTCCATCTTTATCGAAATCAAAAGTTCGCAAAACAGAAGCCGAAAAAGGCGGCACAGGTAATTCTTCCTTCACAAAGGTTCCCTGCTCATTCCGATACAGAAAATGCTTGTACTGATTTTCATCCTCGGCAATATACCCCCCTGCCACAGCAATTACATCCTGATCACCATCCCCATCAACATCTAAAATTTGTAAGTCCGATTCCTGAACTATCTTATCCCCTGTTAACCCCTTAATATCCCTTATCAAAAATTTATCTCCCTCCTTTACAAATGCTGTGGTTGGCTGACCGCTTGATGCACCTATCAACAAATCCTCATACCCATCGCCAGTCAGATCGCCTTTTGCAATTTTAGGACCGATCTGAGAAAACTTGTGGGGGATTATATTCTGTCCCTGGAAAAAATCTATGTAGTCATTTTCCTTGTGCGTAAAGTCGATCACATCCTCAACTTTGGTGAATATCCTTTGGGGATTAATTACGATTGGTTGTGCAACGGCAGCCACTCCATCTATTTCCTTGAGTGTAAGGACCTGATTAACCTTAACAGACTTTAAAACTGTTACTTTTTTTGTAGAAGGCCATGTTACTTTAGCAGAGTCAATTTCATTCGTATTCCCAAATCCAAAGTGCACAATCGGGTCAACCGAGGAAATATATCCGCGCGAAAGAAACTTTTCAGCATATTGATATTCACCCTTACTCCAACATTCCACGCTGGCGCCAATCGCGGCAACATTCGGGGCTTCCCCTTGTAAATTAAACCGCAAGTAATTGCTGTTATCCTTAGAGAGTTCTATTGAATTATTTTTGTAAATAAAAGCCGGGTCATTAATATTATTCACTACATAGTCCAAATCCCCATCCAAATCCAAATCAACAAACGAGGCTCCATTGGAAAACGAAGGAATGTTTAATCCCCAGTCTTTTGTCCGATTTATAAACTGTAATCCGGTTGTGTTTTCGTACGCATAGTTTGGTACCTTAACTATGGGTATACGTGCCAGCATGTGTTCGTCATTTGCCAAAGAACCATAAACTTGCGCTTTGTAATTTGTGAAATCCTTATCGGTCAAGTCTTTGGGGAATCCATTGGTAATGAATAAATCTTTATCTCCATCATTGTCAAAATCTGCCAATAAGGGCGACCAACTCCATTCGGTTTGATATACGCCAGCCATTTGACCCACTTCATTAAAAGGAAGCATCGTGGTGTCCATAAACCCACCATGGATTTGCACCATGTTTCTAACATACTGAGGCTCGTAGTTATACTTTTCGTTATTCACATAAATAAAATAACTATTGCCATTGATTGTTTGCTTTTTCCGAAAGTACTGCTCCGGCATCATATCCATGGTTAGCACATCGAGATTCCCATCATTATTAAGATCGGCCATATCATTGCCCATCGAAAATTTAGAATGGTAAGAAAAGTATTGCCTGGATTGATTAACAAATTTACCATTACGCTGATTGATGTATAGCAAATCATTCGCGATGTAATCGTTCGAAATATAGAGATCCGGATATCCATCTTTATTAACATCACCAACGGCAATACCTAACCCATAGCCTTCATAAACTATACCTGCTTCTTTTGTAACATTTCTAAAAGTACCATTCCCTAAGTTCTGATATAACTGATCATTATTGTCGGCTGTCCCGTTCGACACCTTATCCCGATAGTTCGTGGGAACTTCGCGGCTGATTACATTATTCAAAACATACAAATCAAGATCTCCATCCAAATCATAATCAAAAAAGGCCGCATGCATGGAATATCCCATATCAGCAATACCATATTGATCAGCCATTTCTTTAAACCACACCTGTCCCTCTTTTAAGCCTTGATTTATCCAAAGTTGATTTTTCCGAAGCAAACTATCTTTGCTCATGGTGGAGGTTAGGTAAACATCATTCCAGCCATCCGCATTAATATCAACCACACAAACTCCGCTCAACCACTGATTATTAGTAAGTCCGACAAAATTTGATGTGATGTCTAAAAACTTAAAATTTCCCTGGTTCAAATAAATTTTAGAAGAAACCCGATTAGCAGTAAAAATTAAATCCGGCAGACCATCATTATTCAAATCGCCAACACCTATCCCACCCCCATTATACATATACTCGTAGTGTAAAATGTTAAAGCTGTCTTCATCAGCCACCACGTTGTTAAAATCAATGCCTGTTTGGTCAAATGGTAATAAATCGAAGCGTGGTTTACTTTCAAAGCAGGATACAACGGTAAGAGAAAGAAGTGTTAGTAGAACCCATCTCAAAAATACTTTGTCATTGCGGGCCTGCTTGCGCATAGCCCCCTTGTTTATAACTTCGTTTGGGCAGGTGTTTCGGCAAAGGCAGGCGGTGACCCGCAATCTCAAGTCCAGTGCTTCTAATCGAAGATTCCGGCTCAAGGCCGGAATGACAGATGCTGTTGAGAGTATTTTTGAGATGGGTTCTACTAGAAATTGGCTTAAAGCAGGTCTCATGGAAATGGAATTCTTATCCATTGCAATGTTAGTAATTACAGAGGGGAATAAAAGAGGCCGCTACAAAAATATAGCGGCCTCTCCGTTAAAAGTAAAATTAATGCTTATCGATTTTGCTTCAACTTACCGTTTGTTATATCAATCTGATTTTGAGGAATCGGATAGTTAACATCTTCGGGACCAACACTTGCACCCCCATATAGAGAAGAACGTCTGGTTTTCTCATAATCAAGGATTCGGTTCAATTCGGTTTGAACTGTACCCCAACGCTGCAAATCAAAGAAGCGATGACCTTCCATTCCTAACTCTAATTTGCGTTCAAAACGAAGTATGGTACGTGCATTGTCCTGAGTTCCTAAAGTAGTATAGGGCGCCACATTGTATGTAACCGATACACCCGGAGTAACTACAAACCCTGCAGGATTGGCAGCACGGTTACGAACAGCGTTGATGTTTGCCAATGCACCTGCAAGATCATTTGTCTCGATCTGACACTCGGCAAGCAAAAGAAGAACATCCGCATACCGAATTAGTCTGTAACCATTGGCTGTCCAACCACTGGTCCAGTTACCAACCTCCGTTAGTTGGCCTTCCTGTGACTTCTTATACACTTGTTTCATGGGTGTATAAGGCCCAGCATAGGATTGATCGCGAATCCAATCAGAACCGGTATGCACTCCCCAGTCAAGATAAGTAATTCCTCTTCTACCTACAGTCCAGTCTAAACGAGGGTCTACCGACCGGGTGTCGGGCGTATAAGCATCGGCTGGCACTTTTCCCTGATCATCGGTCAAAGCGTTAGCTGCGCTATTATAGGAATTATCAAGGAATGGAAATCCACTTGCGTCTGTACGGAAAGAGTTAGCAAAGTCGTGTGATGGTTGGAAGAAACCACAGCAGCCCCCAGGCGATGCACCACTTTTGTAAGGGAAATTAAGTACTTCACCCCAACCTGCATTCCAACCACCTGAACCGTCATTTACAGAATACTGCACGGTATAAATAGCCTCAAGGCCATTGCGCTTCGAAGCGTCAAAGATGTCGCCATATTTTGCTTCAAGACCTATGGCTGAACCGTCTGGCTTTTTTGCAGCAGCCAATTTAGCGCCATTTGCTCCAACAATAGAGGCCAGTATGGTTTTAGCACCGGCAAAGTCTTTCTTCATCTGCATAAGTGCCTTGGCATATAACACTTTTGAAACCGTTGAATTAAAGCGACCAATCTGCCCCATGTTCTCATCAAGGGTAGTACCTTCCTGCAAATCTGCCAGAATTAGGTCGCGTACATCGGCATCATTTGTAACAAGAACAGGATCAGTGGTTTCATCCACATAAGGAATTCCTGTCCCGTCTGCCTTAGCCCACATTCTCCAAGCCTCAAAATGATATAATCCACGCAAAACGCGGGCCTGCTTTCTAAAAGAAGTCTCCTGTGCTGCACTCACTGTACCATTAGCGACAGCAGTTTCCAACACCTGAAGCACTGAATTACAACGGGAAACACCATCATAAACTGACCTCCATTTAATATTTAAGTATGGGTTGGTTGCTGATTCAGCATAGGTCTGAATCGGGTTAATGTCAGGTTGGTCACCCGCATCTGTACCTTTATTAGCCTCTAAACCACGAATACTTCCATATACCCAGTTAGAAGAAGCAGCTTCCCATCCAAATCCATTGCTGGCTACCCCATCAACCATTGAATAAGCACTGATAAGGAGCGCATCCACACCTTCTGCTGTAGCCAAAACCTGTGCATCCAGCGATCCATTAGGAGTAACATTCAAAAAGTCCTCCTTACATGAATTCGTGAAAGCCAGCAGGGCGACTAACACTAGTCCTATTTTGATCTTTGATTTTTTCATTGTCGTATTCAATTAAAGTTCTCTTAAAATCCAATATTCAAACCAAAAATATACTGCTTAACCAAGGGATAAGCACCGGCATCAACACCAAAGGCGGTATCTACATTGTTGTTAATGTCGGGATCAAGACCGCTATACTTAGATGCAGTGAATAGATTAACTCCCTGCACATATACTCTGGCCCTATTCAACCCAACCTTACTAATCACACTGGTAGGGAAATTATACCCTATCTGCAGATTTTTCAGCCGAACAAACGATCCATCTTCAACATAGTAACTAACAGATTGCGTATTATTTGAGAAGTTAGATTTGTTGGAAGCCTTTGGCGTAGTTGCATTGGTTCTTTCGGGTGTCCAACTGTTGTACAACAGATCATGACTTTTCTGATTCTGGAATGACGGCCAGAAATCCAACCACCATTTGTTATAGTTGAAGATTTCATTTCCTTGTGAACCATAGAAAAACGCAGAAATATCAAATGACTTATAATTGGCACCTAAATTAAGTCCCCAGGTAAAATCAGGGTTAGGATTACCAATAAACACTCTGTCTTCCGGAGTTATCTGATTGTCGCCATTCAAATCCTGATACTTAAAGAATCCTTCTTCAGCACCATCCTGCACCGGAGAATTTTCAACATCTGTCGCAGATTGGAACAAGCCAATCACATTGTAACCGTAAAACTCTGATACAGCACGTCCCACCTGATTTCTGTTAAAGGCTCCGATCCTCGATCCCCCATCGGAGAAGAAATCAATACCCTCAGCAATCTTTTCGATTGTGTTATTGTAGGTAGTCAAAGTAAGTGTTGCATCAAAGGAAAGGTCAGAGTTTACAATCTTCTTATAGCCTAATTGAATATCAATACCAGTATTCTTCATCTCAGCTATGTTAATAAAGGGTTGATCTGCAGCACCTGAGGTGCCCGGAAGTGGAGGATTGTATAGTAAGTCTTTCGTAAGCTTGGTATACCAGTCAAAACTCACTTGTAACTTATTATCAAACAAGCCGGCATCAAACCCTATGTTGGTCGTAACGTTGGTTTCCCATTTCGCATCTGGATTTCCGATCCGGGTGGGTCTGAATCCCTGAGAAGATGAGGAGGTTGATCCATTGATAGCATAGTTTGCATCCCCTACTGAACCCCCATAGAGGTAAAATTGGTTTACAGGCGATACCGCTAATTGATTCCCCATGGTTCCGTAACCACCTCTAACTTTCAAATCAGAAATAAAATCAACACCTGCCAAAAAGCCTTCTTCGCTCAGTCTCCACCCAGCTGAAACAGATGGGAAGGTTCCGTAACGATTTTCGGAACCAAATCGGCTTGATCCGTCCCTCCGTACAGTAGCACTCAACAAATATTTTTCTGAGTAGCTATAATCAGCACGGATAAAGGTGGACTGTAGCGTAGTTGGCGTGTTATATTCCGAAGAAGCGGATTGAATGGCAGCACCGTTATTAAGCGTCCGGAAGGAAGGAGCACTTGAGAAATAACCAGCGCGGGTAGCTGTAAGACTGCGACCAATACCATACTTCACAGACTCATAACCGGCTACCGCCAATAATTTGTGCGATCCAAAAGTTTTATTGAAGGTAAGTGAGTTTGTCCAAACCCAATCACTTCCAAAATAAGCATTTTCATTATAGGCAGAGGTGGCTCTGTTTTCAGCCAGTTCGTAGGTAGATCCGGTCCAATCTGTGTTGTACCCGTTCTGATAAGTTCCACCAAATGTAGAGCGGAAATTAAGGTAGTCAAGAATTTTTATATCCATGAACATACTTCCAAGAATGCGTACATCCGTGCTTCTGTCATCGGCATTTCTTTCAAGTTCAGAAAACGGTTGGGTTCCGTTACCGGCTCGGGGTGCTAAACCTGTACCTCCATATTCTCCGGGAACGAAGTCATGCGAAATGCCTGTCACCGAGGTAGTCATAATGGCGGGAATAATTGGCTGTTGTGCGTACACTCTGGCGATTGGGCTGCCTTCATTTCCATTTCCACTTATTGCATTGCGAGACCGGCCAGTTACTGTAAGGTTTTCGCCAATAGTTACACGATTCTTTATTTTAAATTCAGAATTTACACGTGCTGAGAATCGCTTTGCAAAATTTGTTATAACGATACCCTCCTGGTTAAAGTAGTTAACGCCTGTAAAGAACTTGGCATTTTCATTTCCCCCCGATAATGAAAGATCATGATTCATAATCATCGCCTTTCTCGTAATGGTTTTATACCAATCTGTATCTCCTGCCCAAGCAGGTAAAGTGGGTGCAGGGTTCGTGGATGGACCATAGATTGGGTGGGTCTCTTCCGTTCCGTCATTCTTGTAGATTAACCATTGCAAATCTGCGAACTCCTGGGTATTCAATAAAAAATCAGGACCCTT
>JAEUUB010000817.1 GCA_016787745.1 Cyclobacteriaceae bacterium | reverse complement strand
CGTGTTGTCGGCATTGCGGGTAAAGGTATACTCCGGCAAATCTGGACTGGGAAACTGAAAGAGATTTTGAATATCTATATACAGGTCCAACGTTGTTTTCTTGAAATTGTATTTCTTATCTACGCGCAAATCAATTTGCTTAAACGAAATCAGACGCTCGGTATTTAGTTGTGTGTAATCTAAAATGCCTGTACCCAGTGTGGCGTAATTCAATTGCGACTGAACCAGATCAAACGGAGTGTACGGTGCACCCGCAGCCAACCGATACTTTACGCCTACTTCCCAGTTCCTTTTAAATTTCTGACCCACCAGGCCCGAAAGCAAATGCCGGTTGTCCCACGAGGAAGGCAGCATCACGCCATCGGCCCCGGCAAACTTGCTGCGCACAAACGTATAGCTAACTACGGCAAAGGTACTTTTAACCAGCTTTTGCTGCACCGAAAATTCAAAGCCATACGTGTTGCCATCGCCTGTGCTTTCTATTTCCTCGTTGCCTATGGCATTAAAATCTCCGCCCTCGTTGGCCAGAGAAATTCCGTTACGCACCGAGATGGGGTACTGGTTATAGCGCTTATAAAATCCTTCGAGCGTAAACTTTAAATCTTCCTTGGGTAAAAACTGAAATCCGGTAACGGCATGATTAGAGCGAATGTATTCGGTGTCTTTGTTTTGAAGCTGGCCCGCCTCATCCCGATACCCCAACATGGTATAGGTAGGAATTTTGTAGTAACTGCCAAATGAGGTATTCCAGTTTAACGTGTTGGTTACACTGTACGAAAAAGAGATACGGGGGGATAGGGTTTTCAACGGGTTGTTCCCCGATTTCATAAACGTGTTCATATCGGTGCGAAGGCCGGCCGAAATCAACAGGCGTTGATTAAAAAAGTTTTTTGCCGCTTGCCCAAAGAATCCATACTTAACAAAATCAATATCGGTGTTGAAACGGATAACCTGTTCAGGAACGGTTACATTGCCTTGATCGTCCTTTTGCTCTTTGACTAACCGGTTGTAATAATCCGAGGTGTACTGAACATATTGGGCCATGCCTCCATACGAAAACTTCCAGCCCTGCACGAATTTATTTACATCCAGTCGTGCTTTATTTTCTGTTTCCTGCGAGCGGATTTTTAAAATGCGTTTGCTTTCATCGCCTTCCTGCCGGTCTTCAAAACGATCTACATTATTATTAAATACGTTTCGGCTTACCGTTCCATTAACAAAGCCCTGGTCGATCAAGTGTTTTATACCAACGCCTGTAGTATAATTCCATTGATTAATCGTTGGGGTGGCATTTAAAATGTATTGATTTTCGGGGGTGGCATTGCGGGGTGCTACCAGGGTAAAGTCATCGATAGCGCCCACACCCAATACAGTAAGCGATGTTTTGTCATTTAACTTATGGGCTACCTTCAGTTGAAAATCCCAAAAGCTGGGGCGTATTGGCAAATCGAGCAACTCAAATAACAGTTGCAAATAACTTCTGCGAGCGGAAACCAGATAATTTGTTTTAGGACTTACCGGCCCTTCGAGTGTGCCGGCAATTTCGGTTCCGCTTAAGCGGATATTTCCAGAGATCCTTTCGGGATTTCCCTCGCGTTGTTTGATTTCAAAAACAGAAGCCAGTGCATTGTCGAACTGCGCACCAAAAGCCGAGGAGCTTAACTTCACATCTTCAATGAACGATACATTGAGCATCCCTTGCGGTCCGCCAGAACTGCCTTGTGTTTGAAAGTGATTGATTACAGGTATTTCGATACCGTCCAGATAGAAAACATTTTCATTGGGTGCGCCTCCGCGGATAATAATATCGTTGCGCACATTGCCGGCAGGTGAGCCCGCCACACCGGGCAACGCCTGAATAACACGCGAGATATCAAAGTTGCCGCCCGGATTACTTTTTATCTCTTCGGTGGTTAATGCCTGCACGGAAAGGGGTGTAATCATATCCGCAGCCGAAGCTGACCTGCCTTTATCAAACTTCACCACAATTTCTTCCAGGTTGGTGGTGCTTTCCACCAATTCAAAATTTACAATTTGCTCGTTCCCCGATGTAAGCGCGATATTAAACTTGGTGAGGGAATTATATCCAATGGAGGTGGCCACCAGATTATAGCTGCCCACAGGCACGTTGGTAATCTTATAGTAACCTTCCACATCGGTAGAGGCGCCCGTGGTAGTTCCTTCCAGAACCACGTTCGCCCCGATTACAGCCTCCTGGGTATTTTTATCAAGCACGCGGCCACGGATAATGCCGGTTTGGGCTATACTCTGAGTACAAAATGTTAAGACAAGTATAAATGAGAGGGAATAGTTCATACAATGAGATATAGGTTCAGAACAGGGATTTCCCTTAAATGTTTAAATAAAATTCAAACTCGCGATTTGAAATCGCGAATACGGAATGAGCAAGGGAAGAGTTTAATGTGCCTCCAGCCAGTTTTTGCCAACCCCCACCTCAACTTCCATAGGCACCTCCAGAATAACAGCCGATTTCATTAACTCCATCACTTTGGGTTTAACAATATCCTGTTCGTCCTTATGAAGATCAAAAACCAATTCGTCATGCACCTGCATGGTCATTTTGGTTTTCAGTTTTTCGCGCTCCAACCATTTGTGTATCAAAATCATGGCGATCTTAATAATATCTGCAGCGCTTCCTTGAATAGGGGCGTTAATGGCGTTGCGTTCGGCAAAGCCGCGGGTGGTAATATTTCTTGAATTGATATCGCGCAGGTAGCGTCTTCTGCCTAAAATCGTTTCCACATATTCTTTTTCGCGCGCAAAATTTATCGAGTCATCCATGTAGCGTTTAATCGCAGAGAATTCCGTGAAATAGGATTCTATAATTTCCGCTGCTTCGGTTCGGCTGATGCCCAGATTTTGCGACAACCCAAAGGCTGTGCTGCCATACAAAATTCCAAAGTTTACTTCTTTCGCTTTGCGCCTCATGTCGGGAGTAACTTTTTCAAGCGCCACCTTAAATACTTTGGCTGCAGTGGTGGCATGAATGTCGCGCTTGTTGCGAAACGCTTCAATCATGGTTTCGTCTTTTGCAAAGGAAGCCGCAATGCGCAACTCGATCTGCGAATAGTCGGCCGACATAAACAGATACTCGCTGCTGCGCGGCACAAAAGCACTGCGTATTTGACGCCCCTTTTCTGTACGGATCGGAATGTTTTGCAAGTTGGGGTTGTTTGAGCTCAACCGGCCCGTGGCGGCCACGGCTTGCCGGTAATCGGTGTGGATGCGATGATCAAACTTGCTTACCATTCTCGGCAACGCATCTACATACGT
>JAEUUB010000811.1 GCA_016787745.1 Cyclobacteriaceae bacterium | reverse complement strand
AACTACAAAAGCTCCTACAATAAGTCTAAAATTACTTTTAACGGTAATTACAAACTTGGCCAGTAATTCAAGCAAATCTATCTCATCAGAGGTTTGAAATTCTGATGATTTTTGATTGTCTGCCATAGCAAAGGTTTTAGAATTTGCGCAAATCTAATCAGAATTGATGTACTTTTGTGCCCGAATTCAGATTTTGTAATGGCAAACAAAGTATTAGTAACCGGGGCAGCAGGATTCATTGGTTTTCACCTAACTAAAAGTCTTTTGGAACAGGACTTCGAGGTAACGGGTTTGGATAACCTCAATAACTATTACGACATTAAATTAAAGGAATCTCGTTTATCGATATTGGCAAGACAGAAAAAATTTTCATTCGAGAAAATTGATCTTCAAAGCAAATCTGAACTTGACAAGCTATTTTCTTTTAAAAAGTTTGATTATGTAGTTAATCTCGCGGCCCAGGCGGGAGTTCGATATTCCATTACAAACCCGTACGCTTATCTGGAAAGCAATCTAACCGGATTTTTAAATATTTTGGAGGCCTGCAGAAATAATCCTGTAAAGCATTTGGTCTACGCTTCTTCCAGTTCTGTTTATGGCGCAAATCGTAAGATGCCATTTTCGGTTCACGATAATGTAGACCATCCGCTGGCACTTTATGCTGCAACTAAAAAAAGTAACGAGTTAATGGCCCACGCTTACTCTAATCTGTATCAAATCCCGACAACCGGCTTACGCTTTTTTACGGTGTATGGTCCGTATGGCCGACCTGATATGGCGCTCTTTCTTTTTACAAAAGCGATTTTGGAAGGAAAACCGATAGAGGTGTTTAATCAAGGCAAGATGAAGCGCGATTTTACTTATGTTGATGATATTGTGGAAGGGATTGCAAGATTGATTCCAAAACCACCACAGGGAAATCCCGAATGGAGTGGGTTAAGACCCGACCCGGCCAGCAGTTTTGCACCGTACAAAATTTATAATATTGGGAATAATAATCCAGTAGAGCTGATGCATTTTATCGATGTGTTGGAACAGAAACTTGGCAAAAAAGCAATCAGGAACCTGCTTCCTTTACAAGATGGGGATGTTCCTGAAACGTATGCAAATGTGGATGATCTTATGACGGATGTTGGCTTCAAGCCTTCAACCTCCATCGAGCATGGTATTGAGCAATTTGTTAATTGGTATAGAGAGTATTATAAAATTAAATAATGGATAAGATTGGAGTTATTGGGTTAGGCTATGTAGGCCTGCCCCTTGCAGTTGAGTTTGGAAAAATTATTGAGGTAGTAGGATTTGATATTAATCAGTCGCGGATTGAGGAATTGAAGAAAGGGCATGATCGAACGCTGGAAGTTGACAAGTCTGAGCTTACATCAGCAATACATCTTTCGTTTTCTTCCGATCCAGTTGCTTTGAAAGCAGTCAACTATTTCATTGTAACTGTACCCACACCGGTTGATGAGTTTAAAACTCCTGACCTAACACCTCTCATTAAAGCAAGTGAAACAGTGGGCAAAATGTTAAAGAAGAATGACATTGTTATCTACGAATCAACAGTTTATCCCGGTTGTACGGAAGAGGATTGTGTACCCGTTCTGGAAAAATTTAGTGGATTAAAATTCAATGTTGACTTTTTCTGTGGCTATTCGCCCGAGCGAATTAACCCCGGTGATAAACAACACCGATTGCCTACTATTAAAAAAGTTACAAGCGGAAGTACTCCCGAGATAGCTGAAAAAGTAGATCAACTTTACAAAAGAATAATTAAGGCAGGCACCCACAAGGCTTCTTGTATAAAAGTAGCGGAGGCGGCAAAAGTAATTGAAAATTCGCAACGTGATATAAACATTGCTTTTGTCAATGAGCTTTCCCTGATTTTCGAAAAAATGGACATCGATACTCACGAAGTTTTGGAAGCAGCGGGCACGAAGTGGAATTTTCTCCCCTACAAACCGGGTTTGGTGGGCGGTCATTGCATTGGTGTTGATCCCTATTACCTAACCTATAAGGCAGATAGCTTGGGGTATCACCCCCAGGTAATTCTGGCAGGTAGAAGAATCAATGATAACATGGGTGTTCATATCGCAAACCGGGTGATCAAACTGATGACACAAAACGACTTGCCCATTAAAAATGCAAAAGTATTGGTGCTTGGAATTACGTTTAAAGAAAATTGTCCTGATATCCGTAATAGCCGGGCTATAGATGTTATTCGCGAGTTACAAAGTTTTGGCGCTGATGTGGAGGTGTACGATCCACATGCGGATGCAGAAGAAGTAAAGCACGAATACGGATTATCCTTACTTGAGAAACTAAACAAAAAATATAGCGCCATTGTACTGGCGGT
>JAEUUB010000806.1 GCA_016787745.1 Cyclobacteriaceae bacterium | reverse complement strand
TGGTTTTGTTCACACGTTCATCAGTACATTGTGCAGATAGCAAGACAGAGATAAGAAGTGTATACGCATCTTTATGATGAAGAGGCACTTTGGGATGCGGATAGAGTTTTTCCAGAATTTTTAAAATGTCTGTTACTTTTTCCTGCTTGGTCATGGCTTAGTAAGCTTTCGACACTTCAATATCAACTTGCTTTAAGGATATAAAAGATATTTACTCCGCCTGGCTTTAAATTCATTTAACCCGGGTTGCCAGGTAGCTCGTATTTCTTCTTCAGTCAGACCATTTTTGATTTGAGTTTTTAATTCTGTCGTGCCTGCCAGGGTGTCGAAGTATTTTGTAAAGAAGTGTTCTTTATCAGGATATAATTTATAAAGCATTAACACATACTGTAAATCAACTTTGCGTGCCACGGTTACTTCTCTTAAATCCATTCCGTAACACAGTTTGTTTTTAAAGGGTGGCTCCAGCGACATACCTTTGATTGGTACGGGTGTAAACGTAAAGGGCAGATCTTTTAATTCAGGATTTCCCAGAACCAGGAATGGCATTTGCGTGCCACGTCCTAAACTGATAACGGTGCCTTCAAACAAACAGATGGATGGATAGAGCCGCACTGCCTGATCGTTGGGTAAATTGGGGCTGGGTTTAACAGGAAGCGAATACTCATCTTCATGTTTCCAATTCTTCATTTTAATTATTTCCAGGTCGCATTTTACGCCTCCCTCCAACCAACCTTCGCCATTAATCATTAGTGCATATTCACCAATTGACATACCATGGGTAATAGGGATCGGATGCATGCCAACAAAGGATTTTAGCTCTGGCTGCAATATAGGTCCGTCTACATAACTTCCGTTTGGATTAGGCCGATCCAAAACAATTAATCTTTTACCATTCTCAGCGCAAGCTTCCATCACATAATGTAATGTGCTGATATAGGTGTAGAAGCGTGCGCCCACATCCTGAATATCAAAAACGAGTACATCCACATCTTTTAATTGCGCAGGTGTGGCTTTCTTGTTTTTTCCATAAAGGGATACAACCAGAACGCCCGTCTTATGATCGATGCCGTCCTTTACCAACTCCCCATCAGCAGCATCACCCCGGAAACCATGTTCCGGACCAAAGATTTTAACCAAGTTCACTCCCCGGCTTTGCAAGGTATCTGCCAGATGGGTTTTACCAACCAACGCGGTGTTATTAACAACCAGACCCACACGCTTGCCTTTGAGTCGTTGAGTTAGCTCAGTAAGCTGCTCAGCACCCAGTACAAGTTTATCCTTCT
>JAEUUB010000764.1 GCA_016787745.1 Cyclobacteriaceae bacterium | reverse complement strand
TGAAATTTGAATTTCAATCTCGTTGCCGGAAAGCTCCAGAGTTTGGGAATAGGGCTTATAGCCCACAAAAGTAACTATCAACGTTTGTGTACCTGTTTCCTCTGTTACAAACGTAAAAGCCCCATTTACCCCGGTACTGGTTCCATCATACGAGTCTTGAATTAACACATTGGCACCGGGGATCAATTCCCCACGTTCATCCTTTACGGAACCAGAAATTTTTGTCTGGGCAGTTACTCCAGTTGTTAATACAAGTAATAGAATCAGATAAATAAGTTTCATACGCATTCGGTTTTGCCGATTACACGATAAAAGTGCAGTCCTTAACCGGTATTAGGTAATAGGAGTTACCGAAGTGTAGGATAGATGGGATGAGGTGTTAAAAATCAAGTTTTCAACAAGCGTCAAGTACAATTCGAAGTTGGAAATCAGTCCCCCGATCTATACTTTGCTCAAAATTGAGCTCATGAAAAAATTTACTCTCGCTTGCTTTGTGCTATTAACTGTCATTACAGGGTTCTCGCAATCAGTTGACAAACTGATAAAAGAAGAAAACATCACCCGCATTATAAAAACACTTGCTGCGGACGACATGATGGGGCGTTCGGCCAAACAGCCTGAACATATCGATAAGGCAGCTGCGTTTATCTCCAATGAATTTAAAAACATTGGATTAAAACCTTTGAAAGGACTAACGGGTTATCGGCAGGAGTTTAAGAAAGATATGGTCGTACCTCAAACCTTAGAGGTGGTTATCAACGGTCAGAAAATTGCACCTGAAAACACCCTTCTTATTACTGAGAAGGCAGAAGTAAACTATACAAAAGGTCTCGGTGTAATAGTAATTCCTTTCGATACTTCCATTACCGATAAAAGACAATACCTGTTAGGGAAAGCTTTCGGCCTTACACGCGATACTTCTTCCGCCATCGTATTGGTGGCGCCTGAGTTTAAAGAAACCTTCAAAGAGTTGAAGGGCTACTTCGGAAAACGCTTTGCAACCGAACGTAAATCAAGCAAGGTATTTGTTCTAGGCGTGACATCTGTATTGTCATACTCTATAAAGGCAACACAAAAAATTGAAACAATCACCATGGCCAATGTAGCGGGCATGATTGCCGGCAAAACCAAACCCGATGAGTTCGTAGTGTTCTCCGGCCATTATGATCACATTGGCATTGAGGCCCCCGTAAATGGTGATTCGATTGCCAACGGTGCCGATGATGATGCCTCAGGTACCACGGCCGTGATTGAACTCGCGCGTTATTTCAGTAAAACCAAAAACAATGCGCGCACGCTCATCTTTGTTGCTTTTACTGCAGAAGAAGTTGGCGGGTACGGTTCACGCTATTTCTCCGAACAACTGAATCCCGATAAGGTAATGGCGATGTTCAACATTGAAATGATTGGCAAGCCCAGCAAGTGGGGACAAAATTTTGCTTTCATTACCGGGTATGAGCGCTCTGA
>JAEUUB010000692.1 GCA_016787745.1 Cyclobacteriaceae bacterium | reverse complement strand
CATTCTTATTCTCTTTACAATCCCTATCACTATTGTAACGCTTGGGTTGTTTCTTCTAGTCATAAATGCAGTTATTATTCTTTTGGTAGATTACCTGGTGCCCGGCTTCCAGGTGGATGGATTTTGGTGGGCCCTTGGCTTTAGTCTCATTCTTTCCATTTTTAACAGCATGATTGCTGACATGACCAAGGATAAGAAGCGTTAACCTTGCGCGATTAATAGCTATCTTACAAGTAACAGCTCCTTAGTATTGAGGTAATATTGAGCAAATACCTTTGCCAACGAAATGATTCGTTTGGCACATACCGTTTTAACGCGAGGGAGTTCTTTTTCTTTTGCAGCATGACGTTGGAATTTCCTGAGCACTTTCGTTTTGGCACCAGTACCTCAGCGGTACAAATTGAAACAGCCGCAGGGCATGATTGGGAAAATTTTGTAGCTGAGGACCGTTCTGTATTTGCTCGGACTACCGATCATGAACTCCGGTGGGAAGAAGATGTTGAAATCATCGCTTCGCTGGCTCCCAACTACAGGATGAGTTTCATGTGGAGTAAACTCCAACCCGCTCCACTGGCAAGCCTTAACCCCGAAGCCGTTTCTCATTATAAAAAAGTGTTAATCCGGCTGCAGGAACGCGGAGTTGACATTATGCTAGTCCTTCATCATTTCGCGAATCCCATGTGGTTTGCTGCAGCAGGCGGTTGGGCCAACCGGCAAAGTGTTGTTTGGTGGCTTGACTATGTAAAGAAAATAATTCTTGAGTTTGATGAGTTTGTTTGCTTATGGAATACGTTTAACGAGCCCAATCTTTATATCAGTCTGAGTACCGTGGCGGGAATTTTTCCACCTCAAAAATCCAATCCCGTGTATGCGTGGCAGGTGCTTACCAATTTAAGCTCGGCTCACAAGCAAGTCTACGAAATGTTGAAAACCTTATCGCCCAACAAACCCGTAGCCACCTCACACAACGCTTCCATTCTGGAGGCCGATAACCTGATGGGTAAACTGCCCGCCAAGATTGCCGACTGGTGGTACATGGAGTTTATCCCCGGTTGGTTCAACTCTTGCGATATTTTTGGATTGAGTTATTACTCCCGCATTGGCTACGATCCGTTTCCGGTTACGTTCCTGAAAACACCCGAAAAAATTACTCGGCAGGGGAAGCGCCACGATGATATGTGGGAATACTATCCCGAAGGACTCGGGCTATGTCTGGAACGTTACTGGAAAAGATTTGGCAAACCTATCATCATCACCGAAAACGGGATGAGCACCCGCGATGATAAAAAAAGAATTCAATCTATAACGGACTACATGCAGATAATCAACCAGTGTATTGGCAAAGGCGTTGATATCCGCGGGTACTACCATTGGAGCACGTGGGATAATTTTGAATGGACTTTGGGGCCTTCGCAATGTTTTGGTTTATATAGTTGCGACCCCACCACGATGGAACGCGTGAAACGACCCAGTGCCGATGTTTATTCCGCGTTGGCGTATTCAAAGAAATTAGAAATTCTTTCTACTTCCGCTCATTATAAAGTTTTAGAACCCGCTCAATAGAAGCACGGGCTGTTTCTTTATAGCTTACCTCCACTCTTGTTTCAGACTCTATCCACTCTTCAATTTTTGGAAGTCGTTTTTTGGTTACTTTTTTTAATACCGGCACACCCAATTGCTTCAGCGAAGCTGCGTTGAAGTGCTGTTCGTACTGATTCTTCATGGGCACCACCAGTAACTTTTTTTTTAGATAGAGTGCTTCGGCTGGTGTTTCAAAGCCCGCGCCACACAACACGCCTTGCGAAGAAGCCATGCTTAGCGTGAACGCCTCATTATCAACCGGGAAAACCGAAATCTTTCCGATATGGTAGGGCTTTGAAATATGCTTTGAAAACAAATGCCATGAGATCTCCGAAAATTTAAGGAACAACTTTACCAGCTTCTTGTCATCGTAAGCCGGTAAGTAAACCGTATAATGTCCATCATTAGATACCACTGTTTTGCGAATTCGTTCGCGAATAACCGGTGTAAAAATATTTCGATCGTAGGTCGCAAAATGAAACCCCACGCCCTGACCCACCGGGGCATAGTTGTTTAAAAGCCAAAGCCCGAGGGGATCAAAGTGTTTAGGTTTGGGTACTTTAGGCGATGACAAGGCATACTGATGGCTAAGGGCAAAGCAGGGAACCCTT
>JAEUUB010000677.1 GCA_016787745.1 Cyclobacteriaceae bacterium | reverse complement strand
GAATGGATTAGCCTGCGGTTTTTTTTTATCGCCATCGCCCTGATGTTTATCATCGGCCTTCGGGATGACATTCTGGCGCTTACTCCCAAGCAAAAATTGTACAGCCAATTTTTGCCGGTATTAATTTTAGTTTTTTTAGATCGAACCACACTTGATTCAACCTACGGTTTGCTTGGAGATTTCATATTCCCGGAATGGGTCAGTTTGGCAATCAGTTTATTTGTAATAGTAATTCTTACCAATGCCTATAACCTGATTGATGGGTTAGATGGATTAGCCGGAACCATAGGAGTTATTGTCCTGGGTTTTTACGGAGTCTGGTTTTTTAGTATTGGTAACACTGCGGTTGGTTTTATTGCATTTTGTTTTTCGGGAGCATTGTTAGCCTTCCTTTTCTTCAATTGGCAGCCATCAAAAATCTTTATGGGCGATACCGGTGCCCTTATGATCGGCTTGCTTATCTCCTATCTCACCATTCGATTTATCAGAACGAATCACGACCTTCCAGTATCTTCAGCCTTTAAATTCACCGCTTCGGTAGCCTCGGCCGTTTGTGTCATGATTATTCCGATTTTTGACACGTTGCGGGTAATTATTTTGCGCTTGAGAAAGTTCCAGTCTCCCTTTAAAGCCGACAAAAATCATCTCCATCACCAGTTTTTGAATCTGGGGATGGATCATGCCCGATCCGTAATTTCAATAGCCTTAATTAGTATCTTTTTTCTGGTGATTGCTGTACTTTTGCGGAAGCAAGGTGACCTTGTGATTTTAGCCATAGTGCTGGTCGTGTGCCTTACTATCAATTTCACCTTAAAGATACTTCAAACCAAACGAGTGAATGGAGCAGAAAATAAAGTCCATTGAAGAAAAAGTAAATTCTTTTTTGATAGAAAGTAAGGATGACCTGGAACAATACCGCCTTCAGTATATAAGTAAAAAAGGAATTGTGGCTTCCTTGTTTGAAGATCTTAAAGGGGTTGCTGTCGAGCAGAAAAAGGCCATGGGAAAGTCGCTCAATGACTTGAAGCGGCTTGCGGAAGAAAAATTTAAGACTGCCCAGGAAGGATTGGAATCCAAGGTCGCATCCACAGCCAATGACCTTGATCTGAGTCTACCGATCATCCCGAATAAAACCGGAAGTCAGCACCCACTCAATCTTACGCGTTATCGAATCATTGAGATTTTTGAGCGG
Organism: Cyclobacteriaceae bacterium; assembly: GCA_016787745.1. Taxonomy (GTDB): domain Bacteria; phylum Bacteroidota; class Bacteroidia; order Cytophagales; family Cyclobacteriaceae; genus ELB16-189. Next base: position 1,033 of record JAEUUB010000677.1, on the reverse strand, counting down.
CTCGGTTTTAATGTGGAAGATGGACCTGAGATTGAAGACGACTGGCACAATTTTACAGCCCTTAATTTTCCTGAGAATCACCCTGCGCGCGAAATGCAGGATACTTTCTTTATTGAGAAGAATCCAGACATGTTATTGCGAACCCATACTTCGAACGTGCAGATTCGTTTAATGAAGGATAGAAAACCGCCCTTTAGAGCCATCATGCCAGGCCGTGTTTATCGCAACGAAGCGATCTCAGCTCGCGCCCATTGTTTCTTTCATCAGGTAGAAGGTTTGTATGTTGATAAGAATGTTGGCTTCTCAGACTTGAAGCAAACCCTCTTTCACTTTGCCAAAGAAATGTTTGGCAAGGAAACCAAGATTCGGTTGCGGCCTTCCTTCTTTCCATTTACAGAACCCAGTGCCGAGATTGATATTTCATGCCTTATCTGCCATGGTAAGGGATGCAATGTTTGTAAGTATTCAGGGTGGGTCGAAATCGCGGGCTCCGGAATGGTGCATCCCAATGTGTTAAAAAATTGTGACATAGATCCCGAAGAATACACGGGCTTTGCATTTGGTATGGGTATTGAACGAATCACCATGCTACGCTATAGCATTAACGATCTACGCCTTTTTTCTGAAAACGATGTCCGGTTTTTGAAACAGTTTAAGCCGGTTGTCTAAGGCTTAAAACTCAATGAAAGTTCCTTTTGTAAATCTGACAAAGCACTATGAGAGTTTAAAGCCTCAAATCGACAAGGCAATACATTCTGTTTTAAGCGCTGGAAATTTTATTGGGGGCGAGCCTGTTCGATTGTTCGAAAAGAATTTTGCAGGCCTCTGTTCTGCGAAACATTGCGTTGGTTTGGGAAATGGAACGGATGGTCTTTTTCTCGCGCTCAGGGCCCTGAATATCAGTTCAGGAGATGAAGTGATAACGCCCGCCTGGAGTTGGATTTCAACCTCGGAAGTAATTACGGCAGTTGGCGCTGAACCAGTATTTGTTGATGTTGATTCCACCTACTATACGGTTACAGCTTTAGAAATT
>JAEUUB010000626.1 GCA_016787745.1 Cyclobacteriaceae bacterium | reverse complement strand
TCTGGGATTAACCTGGTCCCCCGATTCCAAATGGTTGGCTTACGCGAAATCGGGATCAAATAACTTCAAACAAATTTTTGTTTGGTCAGCGAAAGATAACAGCACACATGCCATAACGAATTCCTTTGCGGATTCACACTCACCCGCGTGGGATCGCGATGGCCGACATCTTTACTTTTTAGCAAGCACCGAACTGGCTTTGGCCTCAGGGTGGGCAAATACCAGTTCCATAATGGCTGATCCAAATTATGCTGCCTACGTAATCAATTTGAGAAAAGAGGATTTGTCGCCCTTTAAACCACGAAGCGATGAAGAGGCAGCAGAAGAGAAAAAATCGGAGCCGGAAGCTAATAAGCCTGCGGATAAAAAGTCAAACACAAAGAAACCTGCCGAAGAAGGTAAAGAAAAACCAAAAGAGCCAGAACCGGTAACTATTGACTTTGCCGGTGTGGAGCGTAGGACTATTGCACTCCCTTTGCCTAAAGCGGATTACCGACTTGTAATCAGTGGACCCGCGGGTACAGTGTTTATAGGGGAACAAAAATCGGGGAATGGATTGGTGCTGCATAAGTTCACACTTGAAAAGCGGGAAGCAAAAGAATTTATTACGGGTGCAAGTCAGATCTCTGTTTCCGGAGATGGAAATAAAATGTTAGCGAAAGTTAATAACGATTGGAAGGTGATGTCCACCAGCGGGGCGAATGGGAACGAGGGCACTTCTCTTAAAGTAAACCTCAAAGTAAACTTAAGTCGTGCGGAAGAATGGAAACAGATTTTTGAAGAAGCCTGGCGCTACGAGCGCGATTATTTCTATGATCCGAATATGCATGGAAGAAATTGGGCGGAAGTGCACGAGCGGTATGCTCCCCTAATTCCATTTGTAAAACATCGGGTCGATTTAAGTTACATCCTGGATCAGATAAATGGTGAGCTTTCGGTTGGGCATAGTTTTGTTTTCGGTGGCGACTTTCCGGAAGTAGATAAGCCCAGCGTAGGGTTGCTTGGCGCAGATATGGTAGCTGAAAATAAGCGTTGGAAAATCGCCCGGATTTACACAACCGAGAGTTGGAATCCGGAATTATCGAGTCCGCTTGATAGACCGGGAATAAAAATTCAAGAGGGAAATTACCTGGTAGGCATTAACGGAAAAGAGTTAACCGATGTCCAGGACCCCTTTCAGTTTTTAGATGGTACCGTGGATGTTCAAACAACGTTGCACATAAATAAGACTCCCGAGTTTACAGGCGCTTGGCTGGAAGTGGTAAAGCCCATCGCCAACGAAGATAATCTTAGGCAACGCGGTTGGGTGGAAGACAACAGGCGTTTGGTTGATAAGCTGTCGGGTGGAAAGTTAGCCTATGTGTGGGTGCCTAATACGGCAGGTAATGGATTCGTTTCGTTTAATCGATACTTCTTTGCTCAACAAGATAAACAAGGAGTTGTGATCGATGAACGCTTTAACGGAGGTGGATTATTGGATGACTATATGGTTGATTTGATGAATCGGAAACTCCGGGCGGCTATCACCAATGAAGTTCCGCAAGGAACTCCTTTCCGATTGCCCGCGGGTATTTTAGGTCCCAAAGTTTTATTGATTAACGAACTGGCAGGTTCGGGCGGTGATTTTTTCCCCTGGGTATTTCGCCAGCAGAAAACCGGGCCGCTGATTGGTGCGCGCACGTGGGGTGGACTGGTAAAGTCGTCAGTGCATTATAGTTTGGTTGATGGCGGTGCACTCACCGCCCCCGATAATGGTGTGTTCGATCCGATTAACAATAAGTGGATTGGAGAAAACGAAGGCATTGCGCCCGATATCGAAGTTCGGCAAGACGCTGTTTCTCTTTCCAAAGGAATTGATCCACAATTGGAACGAGCCGTAAAAGAAGCTTTAAGATTGTTGGAGCAACAAGGAGAAATAAAAATTGTGCCTCCGCCTTTTTCGACACCGGCAAAGAAGAAAGAATAGAGATTATCGTTAACGAATTGTTTTGCTATTAATCCGAATAATGGGCAAATAGATTTATCATTTCTTGCTGAAGTATTCTGGCCATTTTCGGCTGGAGAAAGCTTTTTCAAAAAGATGGGCAGCCTCAAGCATCGGGCCTTCGTTGTACAGATTTCCAATAAGAACAATAGAGGTCGCATGTCCTTTGTCGTCCCAACCCGTTGGTATTGAAATTGCCGGATGACCGGTCATATTGGTAATCAGAAGATGGTTTTTTCCATTTGTAGGCACCACGATAAAGTCATAATCCGAAATTAATTTGCTAAACTTTTCGATTAGTATTTTGCGATATCGATTGGCTTGCAAATATTCTGCAGCGGGAATAAAGCGGGCTTGCCGCAGCGAGTTGGCTCGCGAATCAGCATCTTGCTCTGACAATAACCGATCCTGGTTCGTGCGGACAAGCTCATCAAAAAATGCTCCGGCTTCTGCCCGAAGTACAACATCGAAAACAGGATAGGGCACATCTTCCGGAAGGGATATTTCCTGAAGGTCAGCACCCAGCGATCGCAACTTATCAACAGTCTCTACTCCTATCTTTCCTATGCGGCTGGTATCTGCATCGAATAATTTTTTTGTGTACCCAATTTTATAAGCACTTAAATCCGTAGGGGGATTAAAGGAGAAAGGATAATTTATAACGGAGCGATCCGTTTCTCCCATTTTATTTTTGCCTTTGATTAGTGCAAATACAATGGCGCAATCTTGCGCACTTCGGCAAATGGGCCCTACCTTATCCATAGACCAGGCGAGCGTCATTGCGCCACTTCGGCTAACGGCACCAAAAGAAGGCCGCAACCCCGTAACTCCACATCGTGTAGAGGGTGAGAGTATTGACCCCATGGTTTCAGTACCAATAGAAAAGGCAACCAATCCGGCAGCTGTTGCAGAGGCAGAGCCTGCCGAAGAACCACTGGCGCCTTGTTTGAGATCCCAGGGATTTTTTGTTTGACCCCCAAACCACACATCGCCCCGGGCCAAAGCACCTGATGTAAGTTTGGCCACCAACACTGCACCGGCTTCTTCCAGGGTTTTTACTACGGTTGCTGTCTCTTGCAATAGCTGATTTTGATAGGGCTCTGCCCCCCAGGTAGTTGGATAGCCCGGCACAGCAAATAGATCTTTTACCCCATACGGAATTCCATGCAAGGGGCCGCGATAAATTCCATTTGCAATTTCTTCATCAGCTTTACTTGCTTGTTGTAGCGCAAGATCTTCGGTAACAGTTACCACCGCTAAAAGTGTATCATTATATTGTTTTATTCGCGACAGATAAATCTTTGTTAACTCCGTTGAGGTTATCTTTTTATTTCTGATTAATGAACTCAGTTGACCTATTGTCATAAAAGCGAGTTCGGTTTCCGATTCGGGCACAGAGATAGCTTGAGGAAAATCCCAGCAGGAAGAGTCGCCCACTTTTCTTATTTGAAAACCCTCGGGCCGAGGATCAAAGTAAAGAGCGGGAGAAACGGAATAGTCTAAAGAAAATTTACGCATGGAATCGTACCCGCCTTTGTTCTCATTCAGGTAGGCCCGCATGGTATTTATTTCTTTACGCGAAAAAGAAAGGCCGTTAATTTTCTGTGCCGCCCGGATATGGCGATTTTTTATTTTACCTTGAGAGCACCCCAGGGTTAGAAGAATGATAAGAAAAAACTTTAAGTGAGATTTCATTCTAATACCCCTTTCTAATACCCCTTTCTAATTCCTTTTTCAATAGCGGGCACACCTTCTTTCATCCATGGCGGCAACACCCCATTTTTTAAATAGTGATCAAAAAATTGTTTCATCCGGATTTGAAAGTCCATCCGGTTCTCACGTTTCACAGGCCAATGCGGTTCGCCATTGTAATTTAACATCCACACCGGTTTGTTGAGCCTGCGCATGGCCATGTACATTTCAATTCCCTGGTACCACGGCACGGCTCCATCGGCATCGTTATGCAAAAGCAGCAGCGGAGTTTTTATTTTGTCAGCAAAAAAGATGGGCGAGTTTTCTATGTAGTGCATGGGCTTTTCCCATAGCGAACCACCAATGCGACTTTGAGAATGCTCGTATTGAAACATCCGACTCAAACCACTCTCCCACCGAATGCCGCCATACGCGCTAATCATGTTGGCAACAGGAGCGCCTGACTCCGCTGCTTTAAACATATCGGTGCGGGTAATCAAATAAGCGGTCTGGTAGCCACCCCAGCTGTGTCCCTGGATGCCAATATTTTTTTCGTCAACAAATCCTTTAGCAATAAGGTGTGTGATTCCGGGCATAATACAATTATGTGCACTCTCTCCGGGAAACCCTACCTTATAAACTATATCAGGAACGAAAACCAGATAACCATCACTAACGTATGTGGTTCGGTTAATAGCTGAGCGAAGTGGATTAGGAGGTATATGCCCGTGAATGTTATCACTTTCGCGTTCGTAGAAATAAACAAGGATGGGATACTTCTTTTTGGGATCAAAGTTTTCGGGTTTGTATAACAATCCCTGTAAGGGAATATTATCCAGCGATGTCCAGGTAACCAACTCGACCGATCCCCACAAATAGTTTTTCATTTGAGGATTGGCCAGGCTTATTTTTTTTGGAGCCGATAAATTTAAATCGGCTGTCCATACATCAGGAAATTCGCGAAAGCTTTCTCTTGTAAAGAGCAATTGGTTGGCTTGCTTTGCTTTCACCACTCCACCAAAGCGATAATCTTCCATCAGCAATCGGGTAAGGGTACCGTCTTTTAAAGAAAGCTTGTAAAACCCGGCTGCCTTGGTGGTTTCATTAAATGCGGAAAGCAAAAGTTCCTTATTGGGATCAATGAACCTTGCTTCAGGATCGAGTTTTATGTTTCGGAAAACAATTTTTTGCTGGCGACCAATTTTAGTAAGGTTAACGGGCGCTTTTTTATTCTGCGGATCAAAGGCCCACAAATCATACCGATCGTAGGCAATAAATTGAGCATCATCTGCGGTCCAGCCAGCCGAACCATACGGGCTCGGATAATCGGGATGATCATCTTCTTCATCCGCAAATTTTACCCGCACACCTGCTGTTAACTTTGCTGTGTTACCCGTTGCGTTGGCATAGGAAAACCAGGCTGTGTCGGCCATACTATACCAATACACATACTGGGCTTTGGGCGAAAGGCTGGCATTCCCTTTTATCTGAGAAGCAATTTGTTTTTTCGATCGGGTGGATACATCGTAGAGATAAAAATCGCTATAGGAAGAACCTTCCCACGTGATGGATTTTCGGTAAGGCACATTGGTCTCTCCCAAAAGGAAGGCTGCGTTTCCTTCATCACCCAACTCTATGCCTGGAATTTCGCGATCCCCAACTTGGATAACCTCTTTGGTGGCCAGATTCAGCGCGACCAGATAGTTGCGTTTCTTTTCATTTTCCAATTGTCTGTTTTGTTGCGGATAGATATAGCCATCCTCGCCACCCCAGATTTCAACATTTACAATTTCTTCCGTCAGCAAAGTTGTATCCTGCACCACAGGTTTAGGCGCAGATCCAAAAAAAAGCTTGTTCCCATCTTTGCTGAAGAGAGGCACATAGTGCTCGCTTACTATCCAGTTTTGCGGTAT
>JAEUUB010000596.1 GCA_016787745.1 Cyclobacteriaceae bacterium | reverse complement strand
GGTTAAGCTTTGATTATCGGCCGCGAGTGTAGCCAGGTCAACCACTTTGGTGCCACCGGCATCTGTAATCTGTAGTTTTTTATCCACTGTCAGGGTTGCCGAGGAAATTAATTCATTGGTAGCACTGGCATCTCCATCGCCAGTGTTCGACACGACTCCGTTGTTTATAGAAATCCCCTGACCGGCCGTAAGCCCGGAACTGTTTCCTGAGTACTCAGAATAAAACGCGTAGGGAACACTCATTAATTGTTGGGTGCCCAATAGTTGAAAAGAGCCGCCCCCTTCAGGATCAATTTCAATTTGAAGCCATTTGTTACCAACAGCCCAGCTTATAAAGGCAAAGGAACCTGTACCGGATGTACCCTGGCCTATAACAAGCGTGAATAAACCAAACTGATTGGTTTGAGGCTTGTGCGTTTCCGAATACTCGACTTCACCATTAGCTTCGTTTTTTAAAATGCTTACGCGTACCGAAATATTTTTTGAAATAATGGGCTTGCCGTCACTATCGCGAGCTACGCCTTGATAGTTAATGCCTTTGGGAGCCTGAGAATAAGCTGCTAGTACGGAAGTAACTAAAACAAAAGAGAGTACAAGTTTCTTCATAAGCGTCAGGTTCCCACTTTAATGACTTTAATAGTTTTACTTTCCTGATTTGTCAGAAGCACTTTAATGAAATAGGCGCCCGGGCCAATGTCTCCCAGTTGCACTTTATTGTCTTTGGTTGGTTTAATCGATGTAATCTTCTGGCCCCACGTATCGTATAGATCCATTCCTTGAATCTGCACTTCGCATCCATAGGCTTCAATCGTGATTTCGCTTTTCGCTGGGTTAGGGTAGTAGCTAAAAGCAAGATCCTTACATGGAAGAATTTCTGGCTGAAGAAAGCCTTGGGTTAAGATGAGATTAGGATTTGTAAAGGTGAGAATGGCGGGCTCACCAATGGAGGATGTTACTATGAAATCGGGAACCGAAATATCAAAGCCGGCCATATTCGTTACCTGCTGCCGCGCCTGGCCAAAGCCTATCCCGGGTAAAAGGAGCAACAGAAAACAGGTAAATTTCGATCTCATAACTTATTAGGAAATAGAAACTTACAACATTCTGTTAAATATTCACATAAGGTGTAATTTTTTTAATGATTTTTTCATTTTTCTATCCTGGAGTCACTCTTCTCCATTATAGGTATTCCCCTGAAAGTAGCCCGGCATAGACTGCCAAAATGCAAAGCAACAGACTAAGGAAC
>JAEUUB010000546.1 GCA_016787745.1 Cyclobacteriaceae bacterium | reverse complement strand
GTGCGGGTAGCAATTAGTTTTTTAATCTCTTCCGAGAAAGTTTTATCGCCACTGGCCAGAATAACGGGCACGCCTAAGGAGCTGGCATAAAAAGTATTCAAGCCACCTTCTCCCACTTCCGTGTCATTAAGCCAAAGTCCTTTTACCACACCCGAACCAGTGTGTGCCAGAAAACCATTCTCCGAACCCGCCATCGCATGATACCCTATAAAGATCACTCCGTCAAAACTTGCATCAAGTCCTTGTACCATACCCAGGGGTTTGATATTGCTTTGAATGTATTCCACCCGCGGATCAAGCTCCGTGTGTAATAAATTTTGCATATCTCCATGGCTGTCATTGATAACGATGGTAGCGGGCCCTGACTGGAAAATTGCTTTTACAACACTGTTTACTTCAATTGTCATTAAACTCCTTCCGGTTGCATAGTCCTTTCCGCTGCTGCTTACCATGGCCGAGGTGCCGATGCCCCCAATACCTTCCATATCTACTGAGATAAAAATTTTAACGGGCTTCGGCTGCCCATAAGAAAGTACGGACGTACTAAGCAATAGAAAGAGTAATTTTTTCATGACCCTAAATTAACCCAAAAAAGTCATTCGACTTTTTTGCGCTTCGCGCTGACGATTGAAAATGAATGTGTTATGGAGATTGGAGTAAAGTAAGCTACTCATTCATTTTCAATGTCAGGGTTAATCCCGATAATCCTGACGTTAGACAGGATTCATCGGCCCGCAAGGACAAAATTGTAAATCCTATTGACAATTCTGGGATTAAGATGTTAAGGTAATAACTAGAACCCATCTCCTCAAAAACACTTTGTCATGCGGACCTGCCTGCGCGTAGCCTCGCCTGCGTATAACTTCGTGCGGGCAGGCCCTTCGGCAAAGGCAGGCTGCGACCCTCAATCCCAAGTTTCGCGCATCTAATCGGAGCTTCCACCCCGAAGCTTGGGGACGTAAAGACAGATGCTTTCAAAAGTATTTTTGAGATGGGTTCTGATCAAGACTCCGCCTACCGGGAGTTGCTGAGCAGCCGAAGCCCTTTTCTGAATAATTCGTTGGCTTCGGGCGAGACTTTTGTTATCAGAATCAGACTACTAAACAATAATGTGGTTAGCCCTGAGCGCAAGATGATATCTAGTACGGGGGAGTCCCCCCGGTAAGAGAAATGGTTGGCTGCCAACACAAGGGCCGCAATAAAAAATACTTTAACCGTATTGCTGTCGAAAGGTTGGATTTTATATTTCGAGTAGATAAACAAATATTTGATTGTGTTGAACGAGACTAACGCGAAAGCGGCACCCCAGGCAGCTCCCTCTATACCATAGCGCGGAATTAGCAGATTGTTAGAGACTACGATCAATACAGCTAAGACCAAAATCAGCACAATGTTGAACTTAAAATATTTGGAAAGAACAATGATTTCACTGCTCGGTCCAAAAAGCATATCGAATAATTTTCCACCACCCACAATGATGACTACCCATTTGCCAACAAAAAAAACTTCGCCTTTAGGCATTAATGAGAATAGACTATCCAGGTTGATCCAAACGCCAATAAGCAAAAGGGAGCCGATAATGAATTGGTTGATGGATGTTTTGCGATACAGAGAGGCAACTTCTTCAAGATCATTTTTTTCGAAGGCGCGTGAAATTAACGGCATTGCAATCTGACTTAGGGCCCGCTTGGGGATTTCAATAACAGTGGCCATATAAAAAGCGGTAGTGTAAATGGCATTGGCACTAAAGCCCAGCATAGCCGAAACCATCATGCTGTCGATTTTGCCAATCAGAATTAATCCGGCCATGCCCGCAAAGCTCAACAGACTATATTTTAGTAGTTCGGGCAAGCGTTCTTGGTTAAGGGATTTGAAATTTGTTTGGACGGATAGTTCCCCTTGATACCACAGATAGAACAGTAAGATCAATAACCAAATTAAGTAGCTGATTACCGAGCCAATAATAAACTGATCGAATGAAATTGTTTTAGTAAAGTAGAGCAACACCAGTACAGACAGGAATAACCGAGCCATTACCTCACGCAACAGATTGGGGACAACAGTTTTTAGCAGAGAGCGTGAGAAGGCCTCCATTACAGCCACCATCACCAGAATAAGTGTTAACCAAAGTACCAGATTTGCATATTGAATTATTTCGGCTGCATTTTCCTGAAAATAGGCGAGTAGTGAGGATTCAAAAATCTTAAATAGAAGGAAGAAGATCGCAAAACCGGCCAGTGCCAGTAAGCTCATGAAAGAGATAAAACCCTGTGAAGACTTTTTATCTCTTGCTAACTGTGGATAAAACCGAATAATCGTTTGCGATAATCCAAACTGAGCAAAAGGAGAAAACAAGATAGCTGCATCCTGAATTGTTCTGAATAATCCTATCTGATCGGTGGAAAGAAATTTTGGATAGAGATAAAGCAAGTTGACATACCCGATCAGCACCCCTGCGTAAGAGATGATACTGGAATAGATACTTTGCCGGATAACGAGACCCATAGAATCAAGATAGAAATGATTGGTAGTTGTCGGGAGTAATTATCGAAAACTCGTTTTCGGGGTATGCTTTGGTAAAAGTAAGAGAAGGTTTTGCATTCTTTGTTGATTTCCATTTGAATTCAAAAGCGTAGAGCTTCCCATCGCGGTCTTCAATATAATCGATTTCCTGCTGTTGTTTGGTGCGCCAAAAAAATCGGTTACACCAGATGGAATTGTATTGCGTAAATTTATAGCGCTCACTGATTATGAAATTTTCCCAAAGTGCACCAGCATCTTTTCGCAAATCAAGAGGTTGAAAATTGGCAATGATGGCGTTTCGAACCCCATTGTCGTAAAAGTAAATCTTACGGCTTTTCTTTAGTTCATTTCTTAGATTTCGGCTAAAGGAGGGCAATCGATAAACTACCATTGTTTTTTCCAACAGGTCAATGTATCTCGTTACAGTCATAGGATCTGATTTTACAAGATCAGCTATTTCATTATAACTTACTTCGGAGCCTATTTGCAGGCTTAATGCCTGAAGGATTTTTTCGATTACCTCGGGCTTTCGAACATCGCGAAAAGAAAATAAATCTTTATAAAGATAGCTGTCAGTTAAATTTTTTAAAATCTCTTTTTCTTTTCCCGGATGATTGATTACATCCGGATACATTCCATAAATCATTCGATTGGCGAGCAACCTTTTTTCTTCCAACAACGAAGTATGACTACTCATTTCCTGAAAAGACAAAGGATACAGGATGTACTCCCACTTTCGGCCTGTGAGGGGCTCATTAATTTCGTTTGCTAATTCCAGAACAGATGATCCGGAAACTATCAGTTGTACATTCTTAATTTGTTCAATGATCAATTTAAGGCTGATTCCTATATTTTTTACACGCTGGGCTTCATCGATAATCACCACATCGTGATTGCCGATCAATGCCTTCAGTTCGCTGGATGTTTTATTTTGAAGCATTGACCGCATATCGGGCTCGTCACAATTGATCATTAATACCCGCTTGTCAATAGATTGGGCGAGATTGCCTAATAGCGTAGTTTTTCCTACCTGTCTGGGCCCTATTAAGATGATAGCCTTTCCTGAGCTCAAATGAGCCATGATGCTATTTTCGAGCACTCTTGCGATCATAATCCAATAAAGATATAACTATTTTCGATTATAATCTATAATGGTTTAACTTAGTTATTTGATCGCTTCAACGATATAATACCTAGGTGTGATCAACCGAAACAAGGGGCGAATACCCAGTACTCCGGCTGGAGAGGTCCACTTTTCTCTTCGGATTATTTTCCAGCCGGCCTTTTCCAATAACCAATCAAATTGCCAGTCTTCAAACTCATGAAAATGCCGGTCCCACGGATTGGTTTTATGCCGATATGCTTTTGCAAACCAAAGTGATAGCGGCACGCTGGCAAATAAATGTTTCGATTGAATGGATTGAAGCACCCCTAACGGATTGACTAAGTGTTCAAAGATTTCAAACGCAGTAACAGCATCCGTAACGGGTTGCGATACAAGTGCCGGGTTGTCATCCAAATCTTCACCTGATGTATTGGTTACTAAATATCCTTCCTGCTCCATGATTTTTGAAAAAGGATTCCGGACACCCAGATCCAATACCGATTTACCAACGGGCAAACTCTGCTTCATAAACCGAAGGGTTTTGGTATAACGGGCCTGAAGCGATTTATTGTTGAGGTCGTATAGCTCGGTTGAGTCCATTTATAAAGTATTATACAAATTGATCAATGCCTGTTGGTCGTGATCCCAATTTACATTTTCGTGGAGTGTAACGTGTTTGCCGTTATTGCCCAATTTTTCGCACAAAGCGGAATCCTTATAAAGGGTAAGTACCTTTTCTGCAAAATCCATAGGATCTCCCGCCCTGAAAACCAAACCAGACTGGTAGCGCTCCACCAATCGTTTGAGGGGTGCGCTGGAACTTACCAGCAGGGGTTTACCCGCCATCATTCCTTGAAAAAGTTTATGGGGTACTGTGTTGTCTGTATGTCCGTTCGATTGATGTGGAATGACGTTAACATCGGCCAGAGACATATACCCGTAAAATTTGCTAAAGGGCTGATACCCCAGGAAGTGAACACTGGTAAGTTGTAACTCGGTGACCAACGATTTTAAACTATCCATGACCGAAGGACTGCCAAACCCTACAATGGCAAGTTGAATGTTAGCCTCAGCCTTCAATTGTTCCATCGCTTTAATAGCTGTATCAACACCCCGGTGCGGGCCAATCCCACCCGAATAGGTAATAATAAATTTTCCTTTTAAGGAATTATACACAGCGGTATCAACGGGTTGCTGCACAAAAGAGACATCCTCCGTATTTGTAACAACTGTAATTTTATTTTCTTTTACCGAATGCTCTTTTATTATCCGGTCTCTCATCTCTTCAACTACCGCTATCACATGATCGCTTTGTACGCAGGCCAGGTTTTCAAAATGAGTCCATCGTTTGGGGTTCATAAAGAGCGAATTCTTAATTCGAACCAGGGGGTTCTTTTTCCAGGCAAACCAGGTGCGCAAAGCTTCCGGATAATTTTCATGCATATCGGCCACCACCTTAAAACCAAATTCATTTCGCAGGCTAAGGGCCGTGCCCACCAGAGGTAAATCGTGGATGTGAACTCTATCTATCTTTTCTTCCGCGACAATTTGCCGCATCTTATTTTTGAATTTAGGATGAACAAACTGCAAGGACATAACCACATCCCAAAAGGCTAACTGATAGTTATTTTTGCCCGCATCAATGCGATGAACGTGTATGCCTTCAAACAATTCCGTTTTAGATTGATCTTTTTTCCGTAAACAAAGCAGGTGGATTTCGAAACCGGCTTTGATAAGGGCATCGGTTTCTTTTTTTACCCGGATATCTGCCGGGTAAGGGGCATTCAACAGCATTAAAATCTTCTTTTGCATGCCTGAATTTTAATTTGTCGCAAAGAAAGAGAATTTTGTAACCCTAATCATGTCTCAATGAAAATAACTCTGATTGCCGGTGCCAGACCTAACTTTATGAAAATTGCTCCGATCATTCGGGCCATAGAAAACGCACAACAGTCCGGCAAGGATATAAAGTATCGGCTGGTGCACACGGGTCAGCATTATGACGATAAACTTAGCAAAATCTTTTTCGAGCAATTGGCCATCCCCACTCCAAATGTAAATCTGGGAGCCGGATCGGGCACGCAGGCGGAGCAAACCGCACGGATAATGATTGAATTTGAAAAAGACCTGGCAGCTAACCCGACAGATCTTGTTATTGTTGTGGGCGATGTTACCTCAACTATGGCCTGTACGATTGTGGCCAAAAAGATGAGCACCCGGGTAGCTCATGTAGAAGGCGGAATCCGGTCGTTTGATATGGAAATGCCTGAGGAAATCAATCGGATTGTAACCGATTCGTTGGCCGACTATTTTTTTACAACCTCCGAAGTGGCTAACAAGAATTTACTAAAAAGTGGAGTTGGCGAACACCAGATTTTTTTTGTAGGAAATACAATGATTGATACGCTTTTAAAGCAATTACCGAAAGCCCAAAGACCAGCCCTGTGGCCAGAATGGAATATCGTGTCGAAGGAATATCTGGTGCTTACTCTGCATAGACCCTCCAATGTAGATGATCCGGAAAAGTTTGCGGAATGGATGAAAGTAATTGATGGTGTTGGATTGCCCGTAATTTTTCCCGTCCATCCAAGAACGAGAAAAAACTTTTCCACACTTAAAAGGCAACCGGCAAATATCATTGCCTGCGATCCGTTAAGTTATCTTGAATTTGTTTATTTGATTAAAGAATCCAAGGCTGTGATTACCGATTCGGGCGGAGTGCAGGAAGAGACCACGGTACTTGGAGTTCCGTGCTTAACTTTAAGAAATAACACCGAACGTCCAGAAACAGTTACAACCGGAACCAATGAAATGGTTGGCGATAATTTTGAGGCATTACATGCAGCCTTGACAAAAGTGAAGTCGGGAAACTGGAAACAAGGGGCGATCCCACAGTTGTGGGATGGTCGTACGGCCGAGCGAATCGTAGCAAACCTGCTCAACCTGCCATTCGCAAAACCTAAGTAATCGGTTGGCGGCTTTCTACCTTTTTATTTTATCGGGATTATCCTTTAAAAATGCTTCCCAGGATTTACTCTTACTTTTTAGGGCCCCGTTCTGATAATGATGACACACCGCAACGGCCAATGCATCGGAAGCATCCAATAATTTTGGAATTTCTTTAAGATTAAAAATCTGCATTAGCATTCTGGCCACCTGTTCTTTGGAAGCATTGCCATTACCGGTTACCGACTGTTTTACTTTTTTTGGCGCATATTCCGTTATGGGTACTTCCCGATACAAGGCAGCTGACATGGCAACACCCTGAGCACGACCAAGCTTTAACATGGACTGAACATTTTTGCCAAAGAAAGGAGCCTCTAACGCTACCTGATCGGGATGAAATTCATCCACCAAACTAAGTACACGGTCGAAGATTTTTTTGAGTTTTAATTCATGCGCTCCGGTTTTGCCCATTTGAATCACGCCAAATTGAAGTAAAGTAATTTTACTGCTCTTTACCATAATCACTGCGTAACCCATTACATTGGTTCCCGGATCAAGACCAAGAATTATCTTTTCGGTCACTACTTTTTTCTCAACTTTGCTCACAACCCAAACTTACAGAGAAAGCGTTAATGTGGATTTATTTGGTCACCATCTTTAGTATTTATTTTATTGGCCTGCTTTTGCTGATCGTGGGATGGAAGCGGGTAGGCCGATTGCGTAAAACTTCGGCAGTGCAAAGATTTGTGTCTGTTGTGGTGGCGGTACGCAACGAAGCGAATACAGTGCCTGCCTTGGTGGATTCGCTTGCCCGGCAGAATTATGGTCTCACAAATTATGAGGTGCTTCTGATTAATGATCACTCAGAAGATAGTACCCAAGAAATAATTGACGATTTGATCAATCGGTATCCAACCTTGAAAATCAGAACTCAACTTTCCAATGGAATTGGGAAGAAACAAGCTTTAACTACGGGAATTGAAATTGCTAGTGGAGAAATCATTTTGACCACAGATGCGGATTGCCAGGTGCCTGCAAACTGGGTGGAAAATATGATTGAATCCTTCAATCCGGATACGCATATGGTTGTAGGGAGTGTAAAGGTTTTACCTGATAAAACTTTTTTCTCCAAACTTCAGGCTATGGAATTTGCGAGTGTAATAGGTACTGGCTTTGCCATGTTGGGCTGGAAGTTACCGGTAATGTGCAACGGGGCGAGCCTGGCGTTTACCCGACAATCCTTTTACGAAGTGGAGGGGTATCAGGGCAATCAGCAAATCCCATCGGGCGATGATGAATTTCT
>JAEUUB010000496.1 GCA_016787745.1 Cyclobacteriaceae bacterium | reverse complement strand
AAATAATAATACTTAAGCGATACACCAGGAATTACTTTCTTTTGGGTTGTAACCTTACATTGGCTTTTCCATAACTCTTAAGAAAATCCTAACTGTGATAATCCAATTGTCGAAAAGGGCTTGGATGATTTACTTCAAGATGAATGGCCGCGGGTAGAAATACTTGAAGCAAGGAAATGGCCGGTGTTTGTAAATGCTGCTACAGGATTTTTATTCGATGAGGGCTACGAGGTTACTAAGGAATTCTTCAAATACAGAGTACTGCCGGATTATTCTCATGGTCATCGATCATCCTTATAAGGGAAAAATAAAAAAGCCTTCAACTAATTGATAGTCAAAGGCTTATGTAGTCCGTACGGGAATCGAACCCGTGTTACCAGAATGAAAATCTGGTGTCCTAACCCCTAGACGAACGGACCGTCTTAAAATCGAGGTGCAAAGATAAATCCACGATTGGCAATTGCAAACGTAACCGTTAAAAAAGTTACCCACACTAACTGCATTTCATTGGTTTTGGCAACAAGTAAGCCTATTTTTGACATCGCAATTTTAAACCTCTATAACAATGACAAAAGTTGGAATAAACGGATTTGGTCGTATTGGTCGCCTGGCTTTCAGAGCAGCCATGGGCCGCAAGGACATTGAAATCGTAGGTATTAACGATCTGGTAGACCCGGATTACATGGCCTATATGCTAAAGTACGACTCTACCCATGGTAAGTTTGAAGGTACCGTAGAAGTAAAGGATGGCAATCTGGTTGTTAACGGAAAAAAAATCCGGGTAACGGCAGAGAAAGATCCAGCCAACTTAAAATGGAATGAAGTGGGTGCCGAAATCATTATTGAGTCTACCGGCTTATTCCTTACTCAGGCCGATGGTCAAAAGCATATTGCTGCTGGCGCTAAAAAAGTTGTTTTCTCAGCCCCCGCCAAAGACGATACACCCACCTTTGTAATGGGGGTTAATCATAAAAATTTAAATGCAAGCCATACCATCGTTTCGAATGCTTCGTGTACAACAAACTGCCTGGCTCCTATTGCCAAAGTGTTGAACGATAAATTCGGAATTACAGAAGGTTTGATGAGCACGGTACATGCGGTAACCGCTACTCAAAAAACCGTGGACGGTCCTTCGGCCAAAGACTGGCGCGGAGGCCGTGGTGGTTTTTCCAACATAATCCCTTCTTCGACAGGCGCGGCAAAAGCGGTTGGTCTGGTGCTGCCGGAGTTGAAAGGCAAACTAACAGGCATGTCGTTCCGCGTTCCGGTAGCGGATGTGTCAGTTGTTGATCTTACCGTGAAATTAAACAAAGCGGCTTCGTACGAAGATATTAAGAAAGCGATGAAGGATGCTTCGGAGGGTGAACTAAAAGGAATCTTAGGATATACCGATGAGGATGTGGTATCTCAGGATTTTGTGGGTGATGCCCGCACATCCATCTTCGATGCCAAAGCCGGCATCGCACTAAACGATAACTTTGTTAAGGTAGTAGCCTGGTACGATAATGAGTGGGGTTACTCCAACAAGTTGATTGACCTGGTGCAGGAACTGGCTAAGAAGTAACGTTACCTTTTTAATGAGACGCTGTCTTGAAGGAATAAACTTTGAGACAGCGTTTTTTTTGTTAAAGCTTTAGATAGGTGCCTAAACTCCAGTTGGGGGACGCCAGAATATTTCTACCGGCAAAGGCAAAACCACCCGAGCCCGATATACCCCACTTTTCATTTACTTGATAATTGAGTTCTACCGTGGGCGATACATACTCTGTGTTATTCGAAAAAATTCCATTTTGTGCTTCTTCCGCATTTCCGTTGTATAACGACTGAACCACATTTAGTTTAAGAATAGGAATAAATTTCTTAAACGTTAATCCAACCTCAGCGCCAAAGCGCATTTCGTCCGAAAAGTTATTGGTGCGGTTGTTAAAGCCGGCATAAGCCGAAACATAAACCGGCTTGGGATAAAACGAATAGCTGGCATCTATCTTTAGTATTTGATTAAACTCACCATCCCCGGTTTGCAAAATCTGACTGGAGCCACCCGCAGGTACTCCCAAGGGCAATCCGAACACCAAAGTGGCACTTACTACCACAGGCTTGTTAACAATAAGGCCATATTTAATAGCTAAGTCTGTGTCGCCAACGGAATTAAGGGCGTCACCCGGTTCGGTATTTCCGCTTTGATTGTATTGAATTTCATTAAGTGTATTGCGGACGAAAAAAGGAAAGTAAATCAAACCCGTTAAGCGATTTGTAAAACCATACTCACCATAAATACTGGTAGTATATAACCGCACCGTAGTTATGTCAACAATAGATCCATCTGGGGCAAAGAAGTTTGAAGACCCAATAAAGTTTTGAGCCAACTTAAAATAGCCACCCCGTTTGGGCTGTGGCCATCCCCCACCCGCGTACATTGGGGTGGTTATAAAAATCATTGCAACTAAAATCAGCTTCTTCATCATTTCAATTCTGCATACCCAAAAGTAAGCGAAGCCGGTTTACATAATATAATTACATATTGATAATCCAGTAACCCTGTTGTGGGGCTGATCGCAGTGATATCAAAAGTTTTTGCACCATTGGTTGTTATCTGCGCAACTTCGAGGCCACTCGCACGCACCTGGGCGCCATTGGTTGAGTTCGCCAAATAAACAAAAGTTCCGAGTGCAAAACTTGTTTGAAAATTATTACTGAACTGAAGGATCAACTTGTTATCCATTAAACTTAAGGTAGCCGTACCCACTGCGGTGTAACCACCGGCACCTACAAAACTACC
>JAEUUB010000842.1 GCA_016787745.1 Cyclobacteriaceae bacterium | reverse complement strand
TACACGTCAATTCCTTTCTGCTGCAGTGCTTTAATAGCTTCCTGAGAGGTCGCTTTAATTTTATCACCGATAGCTATCAATGCAAGTACTCTTTTTTCATTGGCAAAGTAGATCACTGTCTTTGCCTCTGACTGCCATTTTGTTACTTGTTCATTTATATGTTCAGAAATCAAAATGTTCTTCTCTATCATCAGATTTTGGCTTCCCACAAAATAAATCTCGGGGTCAACACTGGCGCGTACTCCTTTGCCTGTAATACTTTCAAAACTTGACAATTCATTGTTAGTTGCGCCTTCAACCTTTAGCCTTTCTACGACTGCTTGTGCTAAGGGATGTTCAGATCGAAACTCAATAGAGTAAAGTACATCCTTGTCTTTATCCTGACTATCCGAAGACCAAACCATATCCGTAACCGTTGGTTTACCTTGCGTAATGGTTCCCGTTTTATCCAACACCATCGCGTTCACTTTATGCGCCAGTTCCAGGCTCTCTGCATCCTTAATAAGAATATTGTTTTGGGCGCCTCTGCCTACCCCTACCATTATAGCGGTGGGTGTTGCTAAACCCAACGCGCATGGACAGGCAATGACCAACACAGTAATTGACGCAAGTAATCCGTGCGTCAACGCGTTTTCACCCCCCAAAAGCATCCAAACAAAAAATGTCAGAACGGAAATACCTATAACAATCGGAACAAAAATTCCAGCTACTTTATCCACTAGTTTTTGAACGGGTGCCTTGCTTCCTTGCGCTTGCTGAACCATTTTTATGATGTGTGCCAACACGGTGTCGCGGCCAACTTTAGTTGCTTCAAATTGAAAACTTCCTTTTTGATTGATAGTTCCTGCAAATACTTTTGAATCCTTTCTTTTCTCAACGGCAACGGGTTCACCCGAAATCATGCTCTCGTCTACAAAGGACTGACCTTTTGTTATTATTCCATCAACGGGGATTCTCTCTCCGGGTCTTACCAATACACTATCTCCAACCTCAACAGAAGAAATTGGCAACTCCGCTTCCACTCCATCTTTTATTACGGTAAGGGTTTTGGGTTGCAAGCCCATAAGTTTCTTCAATGCTGAAGAAGTGCTTGACTTAGCTTTCTCTTCTAACAGCTTACCCAACGAAATAAATGCGATCACCACTGCAGCAGCTTCGTAATACACATGTGCCTGTAAATTGCGCTGATGCCAAAACTCCGGATTGAATGTATTAAAGGCACTAAACGCAAAGGCAATACCCGTTGAAAGCGCTACTAAGGTATCCATGTTGGCTTTTCCGTGGCGGGCTTGCTTCCAGGCATGGACAAAAAAGCTACGCCCAAAATAAAAGACTACCGGTGCGGCCAACACCATAGAGACATAGCTTCCATACAGCCAGTCCATAAAGAACATTCCGATGATGACCACGGGCAAGGAAAGAAGAGACGCCCAGATGGTGCGACCTTTTAATTCCTGATAGTGATTATGTTGAGCTTCTTCCTGAATAACCTGTGCGTTTTCCTCATCCACCACTAAATCATACCCAATGGAACGAACAATATTTTGGAAATCAATTGGCTTTGCAATTGTAGAATCATATTCAACCCAAGCTGTTTGATTGGGGTAGCTAACGGATGCAGATTTTACACCAGCAGTTGCCTTAAGCATCGATTCAACGCTCACCGCGCAGGCTGCACAGGTCATCTCAAGAACCGG
>JAEUUB010000467.1 GCA_016787745.1 Cyclobacteriaceae bacterium | reverse complement strand
AGTATAAATTTTCATTCCCGCTTTCTTGAAACTCTTATCCAGCGCTTTAGAAACTTCTTCATCTTCAACCGGAACAATACGCGGAAGAAATTCAACTATGGTTACTTCCGTTCCAATTGTATTATAGAAATAGGCAAACTCTACCCCAATAGCTCCCGAACCCACTACCACCATTTTCTTAGGTTGTTGTGACAGTACCATCGCATCGCGGTATCCAATTATTTTTTTACCATCAATGGGTAAATTGGGCAACTCGCGCGAGCGCCCCCCTGTGGCCAGCAGTATATGCTTTGCCTCGTAATCCGTTTTCTTTCCCGCGGCATCCGTAACTTCTACTTTGCCTCCCTTTTTTAGTTTTCCATGCCCGGCAATGTGATCGATTTTATTTTTCTTAAACAAGAATTGAATCCCTTTGCTCATACCAGCAGCCACATCACGACTCCGTCTTACCATAGCGGTAATGTCCGCTTCTGCGCCTTTCAGTTTTACGCCATAATCAGCCGCATGCTGTATATATTCAAAAACGTTGGCACTCTTTAACAAAGCCTTGGTGGGTATACAGCCCCAGTTTAAACAAATACCCCCTAGTTCTGCTTTCTCCACCACGCCTACTTTCATCCCTAACTGAGAAGCACGAATCGCTGCTACATACCCGCCTGGGCCGGAGCCGATCACAATCAGATCATAATTTGCCATAATTATCTTCGATTAGAATTATTCCTGAATATTTTAAAGTGCCAAATTAACCCAAATATTAATGGTAAAAAAAGTTAGTTTAGCACTGAAATTATCTTTGTTGGATTTATGGATTTGAAGAATTCTCTTTTGTTGATGGCTGACTCAATTGCAGGAATTATCGGTTCGTTTTTGAAGGTTACTCAAACAGACAGTGGAGAATTTTCTCAAGGTCTGGGTTTAGGATTTATAATTGTTTTCTGTTTAAATGTTTTTCCAAAATTAGTAAAGAAGAAAAATGAAATTACTTCAAGGTAAAAATGCACTGGTAACAGGTGCTTCAAAAGGAATTGGTCGTGCCATTGCCATTCGGTATGCCGAACAAGGCGCTAACGTTGCATTCACGTACTTATCAAGTGTGGAACAAGGCCAGGCACTGGAGACTGAACTGGCCGCAAAAGGTGTTAAGGCAAAGGGATTTCGTTCGGATGCATCTGATTTTGCACAAGCCGATAAACTCATTAATGATGTGGTGGCAGAATTTGGGTCCCTTGATATATTAGTTAACAACGCGGGTATCACGCAGGACAATTTGTTATTACGCATGACCGAAGAGATGTGGGATAAAGTAATCAACGTAAATCTTAAATCCTGTTTCAATACGGTGAAGGCGGCAACCAAACCCATGATGAAACAGAAAGGAGGCTCTATTATTAATATGACCTCTGTTGTGGGATTGAAAGGAAATGCGGGTCAGGCAAATTACGCAGCCTCGAAGGCGGGTATCATTGGTTTTACAAAATCAGTCGCGCTGGAATTAGGATCACGGGGCATCCGTTCAAACGCTATTGCTCCGGGTTTTATCGAAACGGAAATGACAGCCGTGCTCGATCCTAAAACCGTTCAGAGCTGGCGCGATGCGATTCCCCTTAAGCGGGGAGGTCAACCCCAGGATATTGCTGATGCCTGTGTGTTTCTAGGTTCTGATCTTTCTACTTACATCACCGGTCAGGTGCTACAGGTAGATGGGGGAATGCTTACATAAAGCCAAATTCCTGGAAGGGATGGATATAAACTTTGCATTCAAAATTTTGAAGCGTGTATTAACTAACATCCGTCAGTAAAAATAATTTAACAATTTTTTAAGTGAGCATTTGGAAACTCTACTAAACCAGTATACGTTTGTGTTATCATAGTCGGTGAGGCATCTGCTCAACCGATTTATAAAGAAGCGTGGAGAGTACAGGCTCTTTGAAGCGCTAGCAACCAGTCTTTCGGTGATTTCGAAAGGAAAACGGTGCTAAATCCTGCTCCC
>JAEUUB010000442.1 GCA_016787745.1 Cyclobacteriaceae bacterium | reverse complement strand
AATAGGAACATCAAATACCTCGGCTACTACATTCTGATTTTGAATAAATCCAAGACTGATGGTTCTTCCATCACTTCCAAATAAGTTTTTACGTAAAACATTTTTAGAGCCAGTAACATCCTTTTCAATGAGCGCGACATTGACGATTACGGGTGCGCTAAAATCTTTTTTGGCTGTAATAACCAGCTTAACACTTATGGTTGTATTGCTAGCGGAAGGCTCGTTTGTAAGCACAAGATTAAAGATTGGCTCAACCAATGCCCTTCGATCAATCTCCACTTTATTTAATTCATAAGTACTTCCGGTAAACTTCCCTGGAATCTGAAGTCCATCCATAACCGTAAATGGAGGTTGAGAGGCTCCAAAATAAAGCGCACGGGCGGCAGGATCGACAGGATTATCCTTATTAAGTGGATCTGTGCCTGAAAAATTAACATGATACTGGATATCCTGAAAATCAGAAGTGCCCCTATCTGTTATTTGTTGCTGATAGAGTCCATTCAGATAAGCATCTGCATTTATACTGGCCGTAAGAGTTGATGTGGTGAAGTGTTCCACCAACACGTTCCTGGCTTTTTCACCAACAAAGAAGTTATCAAATGCAAAACCATCAAACGTGGGTGGCGCAGGTGCATTACCATCATTACTGCTAAAGGCTATTCTTAACCTTACTTGCGATCGGTTAGCCACGGGAATCATATCCAAATTGAATCTCGCATTTTTCCATTCCGATTGTTTATCTGTCCATCCGTAATTTCCAATTGACTGAGATCCCGGATTAGAAAGAATCCCCACCCCATTAAACCAATTAATACCCTCATCGCGGTTTGACTGGCCTTCTGGAGGACCAACAATTCTCCAGGAAAGTCCTCCATCGATTGAATACTGAAGAACGGAACCATCCAGATTCTTTTCTGTATCAGAGAAGTAATCCAGCGCTACCATGGGCCGCTTTAATTGTGTTAAATCAAAACAAGGTCCGTTAACGCTTGAGTTTTCGCTTGAAAAATAAGTGTTCGCATTTTTACCTGTCCACCAGGCATTGCTTCCCAACGCTGCACCAACTATCGTTCCACCTGCCCCTGAAGGAGTTCCCCAAATCCAACTTGTATCACTCTTAATAATATTTGACGGTGTTGAATTAGTTGCATTAAAAGCTTCTGCTATCCAACCACCATCGGTCGATTCAAAACCTTCTAAATATTCAGAACCTGCTACAGGAGCCACCGTGTTGTAAGGAAGAATAAATACACTCTGTGTGTCTGAATTCGAGCATCCATCATTTGTGTCAACCAAAAGAGTTGTTGAATACGTACCGTTCGAAACGTACTTATGCTGAGGATCCTTGTAAGTTCCAAAGGTTCGGCCTCCGTGAGTACCGGCCGGTATGGTTCCGATTCCTGCCGGCAATACATCTCCGTCTCCAAAATCCCAGGTATATCCGGTTATCACACTTATTCCGGGAGGAACTGATCCCGCTACATTCGTAGTCTCGTCCTTGAAATTCGTGTTGTCATTATTACAAATGGCTGACCAACTGAAATCAACGATAGGCACATCACCAACCCGAAGAACATAAGGAGTACTGGTTGATGAACACCCCTGACTTGTTGTAACTTTTAACCCTACATTATAGATACCAGAGGCAGCATATCGCTTCGATGGATTTTGTTGTGTACTGAATGTGTTATCTCCAAATGACCATTGCCAGGATGTAATTGCAGCCGGGAAAGGAGTTGGATTAATCACAGAGTTGTCTGTAAATACAACATCACTCACAATACAATTATTAGATGATGAAAACAGGGAGACAGGACTGCCAAAAAAGTTTACCGTACGTTCCCTGAAGGTTATCGCATTAAATTGATTTTTAAATGTATATCGAATTCGGTATGTATTGGATACCAGTCCATCGGTTTGGATGAAATAATCCGGACCGATTTTAACAATGGTCATGCCTGCCGCATTAGGACCCTCGGAAGTAAATTGTGTTTCAGGCGGGAAACCATCTGCCGGAACAGGGAACCCAAGTAATTTTACCAGCCCCAGGTCGGAGCAAAGCTCAAATTCACCGCTTGAATTCAATACCGCACCTTGAACGGCAAAATCGATAGTGGTAACTGGATTAATAAATACTTCTTGCTCATCAAAATTTGTACAGCCATTGCCATCGGTATAGGTGTACTTTATAAAATTAGAGCCCAGATCTGCTGCACTTGGATCAAACACGGCCCGGTCTACCACATTAATAAACGTACTACCAATTACCGATGAGGTTGGGAGGATCGTAAATGCGCCACCCGCCAAATTTCCGGTAAGCGTAATAGGCGGACCATTTTCTGCCAAAGATGCAGGAGATCCTGGTGGCAGTCCGGTAAAGACAACCACTGGCAATGGATTGACCTTTAAATTCATTTGATCTGAAACAGCCGTGCAAGGTCCCGCTCCGTCAGGGTCGAGGGCGGTTAAGGTTAACACAACCGTTGTATTTACCTCAGAAGGATCATTAAATGAATACAAAGGTTGAGCTAAGGTTGGATCGGAGAACATCCCTAAACCTCCGCTCCACGCCAAGGTTGTTGGAGCACCCGACTGCGATCCTTGCAATAAGATTGACGGAGTATCCCGACATAGTTGCAGGTCTGGACCAGCCGTTACAACTGCAGCCTGGTTTATCGTAATGTTGATATCAGCAAACTCTGAAACACAAGGCCCCCCTGGACCATCCGGATCATTAGTGGTTAATCTTAGTGTTATTGTTGTTCCGACATCAGAAGCGTTAATAGTGTATTGCGTGCTTACCAGGGAACCTACCAGATTAGAGGCTCCTAATGAACCAGCACCTGAAACTATACTCCATAAACCTGTTGTTGCGCTACCACCAATCGAACCACTTATGCTAATTGGTGAGGCTAATAAGTTCGCGGGCTCACATACTACAAAATCAGCAGGAACAGTAACGGTTGGTCTTCGGTTGATTTGAATATTAACCAGATCTGAGGCCAGAGTGCAGGGTCCCCCAAGATCCGGGTCGTTCGTTTCCAGTTTCAATACGATGGTAGTTGCAACGTCTGCTGGATTTACAGTGTAGCTGGCAGTAACCGTATTTCCTACAACCGTGCTACCGGAAATGCTTCCTGCTCCTGTAACAATTGTCCAGGTACCTGATGTAGCCGCTCCGCCAATCATACCACTCAATGGAATTATTGTTGGTTCGCACACCTGATAATCTACACCTGCATTAACCGTGGGAAGTGGATTAATAGTAACCAAAATATTTTTTACAGGTCCATTACAACCATTGGCTGAAGGTGTGATCTGATAAACCACAGTACCCATAGCAAAATCAGTCAATGATAAAATCTGATTAATGGTAGATCCGTTACCATTTGCTGAGCCAAGCACATTGGATGAAGGAATTGCTACCCAGCTAAATGTAGTCCCCGCAACATTATTAGGCAATGAACTGATTGACACGATAGCATTTTGACCACTGCAAATAACTAAGTCTGTACCATCCGCTGTCGGAATTGGATATACTGTAACCACATAGTTTACAGCGTTTCCTAAACAGCCCGACACTTCTGGCGTTATCGTATAAGTCACATATCCAACGGTGTTTCCTGTATTGACAGGGCTATCTGCAATTGCTCCCGTTCCACCTGCAGAAACTCCGGTAAATGTGCTACCGCTAACCGCACTAACCCACGTATAGTTTGTTGAAGGATCGGTAGTTGAAACCGGTGTGAAATTCAAGGCAGTATTACTGCAAATTGTTGTTAATAACTCAAGCGCTGTATTTGTAATTACTGGTTTAGGACTTACCGTTACTACAACAACGATCGGTGTACCATTACAACCTGAGGCTGATGGTGTGATCGTATACGTAGCGGTACCTGCTGAACTTGTAGTTGCTGTTAAGGTCTGATTGATGCTCGTGCCAAAGCCTGACGTAGCTCCGCTTACGTTGCTCTGAACAACTGTCCAGCTATACGTAGCACCTGCTACGCCATTGCTTGTGCTTAATGCTATGTTGCTGCCCGTGCCGCTGCAGATCGTCTCTGCATTCGGGGCGGCCACTACATCCGGTAACGGATTAACCGTTACGATAACTGTAATCGGGGTGCCATTGCAACTTCCGGCTGTGGGGGTGATGGTATACGTAGCTGTACCGGCTGTTGAACCTGTAGCTGTTAAGGTCTCATTGATCGTGGATCCCGAACCAACCAGCACTCCGCTCACGCCTGCATCAACACGGGTCCAACTATACGTAGCTCCTCCCACTCCATTCGTGGTACTCAAGGATATATTGGTGGTCGCTCCGCTGCAGATCGTTTGACTCGCGGGTAATGCTACTACATTCGGAACAGGGCTTACCGTTACCACCACTACGATCGGGGTACCATTGCAGCCTGATGCTGATGGTGTGATCGTATAGGTAGCGGTACCTGATGAACTTGTAGTGGCCGTTAAGATCTGATTGATGCTCGTGCCAAAGCCTGACGTAGCTCCG
>JAEUUB010000431.1 GCA_016787745.1 Cyclobacteriaceae bacterium | reverse complement strand
CGCAGTAAAAATGATTGCGCCCGATAACATGGCAGAGTTGGTATCGAAGTTGAAAAACGAAGCCAAGGTTTTATAAAAATTCCGAACAAAAATAAACCATCGACTTATGTCAGTATTAGTTTTTGCAGAAACATCAGAAGGAAAAGTAAGAAAATCTTCGCTTGAAGCGATTTGTTACGCGAAAGCTTTGGGGGGTCCGGTAACGGCTGTGGTATTGGGCCCGGCCGAAGGTTCGGAACTTCAGGCGTTGGGAAAATATGGCGCTCAAAAAGTGTTACATGCAGGAGATGCGAAATTAGCTAAGCCGGTAATTCAGGCATTTGCTGCCGTGTTAACTCAGGCCATGCAAAATGAAAGTGCAGACGTTCTTGTGCTGGCTAATTCATCGCTGGGTACTCCTGTGGCTGCCAAGGTGGCAATTAAAACAGGAGCCAGCTTTGCATCGAATGTGGTGGAGCTTCCGGATACAGCCTCGGGGTTTGTGGTTAAAAGAAGTATTTATACGGGTAAGGCTTTTTCGCTGGTAGAACTGAAAAACGCAAAAAAAGTTATTGCCATAAAGAAGAATGCCGCTGAGATAAAAGAGTCAGGGGGCACGGCTGAGGTCGTAAATTTTTCTACGAACCTCTCTGATGCAGATTTTAATACAACAACAACCTCATCCGAAAAAGCCACAGGAGATATTTTATTACCAGAGGCTGAAATTGTGGTATCGGGTGGACGTGGATTAAAAGGAGCCGAACATTGGGGTATACTGGAGGAACTGGCCAAGACACTTCATGCCGCTACTGGTTGTAGCAAACCCGTATCTGATATGGGCTGGCGGCCGCATCATGAGCACGTTGGCCAAACCGGGGTAAAGGTTGCTCCGCAACTTTACATTGCAATCGGTATTTCGGGTGCTATCCAACACCTCGCGGGTGTAAATTCATCAAAGTGTATTGTAGTAATTAACAAAGATGCAGATGCGCCTTTTTTTAAAGCGGCTGATTATGGTGTGGTGGGCGATGCTTTTGAGGTTGTACCAAAATTAACGGCTGCAATAAAGGCTGCCAATGGATAGAAAGCATTTATACCCGATGGTTGCGTTTCGTTATTTTTTTATAATTTGAATTTCCTTTGCCTGCTTTGAAGAAAATAAAACTTGAAATATTAGGATTGTCGTCCAGTCAATCACAGACCGGGTCCTTTGCCTTGGTGTTAGGCGAGATGGAAGGCAACCGTAGGCTACCGATCATTATTGGGATGTTTGAAGCACAGGCGATTGCCATTGAGATAGAGAAGATCATTCCAAATCGCCCGATGACCCACGATTTATTTAAGTCCTTCTCCAATACCTTTCATTTTCATGTTGACGAAATTGTTATCTCCGATCTGAAAGAAGGCGTATTCTTTGCCAAGATCGTTTGCACGGATGGT
>JAEUUB010000839.1 GCA_016787745.1 Cyclobacteriaceae bacterium | reverse complement strand
AATATTTATGAATTGGTAGGTATTTCTTCTATCCTAAGTCTGGTATCTTTGTTCGCGCCATTGGTCTTTGGCTTGTATTGGAAAAGAGCTAGCAGCCGTGGCGCGCTTTTATCCATGGTTTCGGGAATTTTGGTTTGGTTGTTAGCCAAGCAAATGGATTTGAGCTGGCCCAGTTTAGTGCCCGCCTTAGTCGTTAGCATTGTAATGATGATTGCTGGAAGTTTAATTTGGAAAGATAAAGTGGCTTATGATAACCGTTGAGATTAATCGCGTGGATAATGACTTTCGGATGGAAGCCATTAACGAAAAGGGGAATAGTATTTTTATGGATGCCGGGCCAGCCGATGGGGGTCACGATTCTGGCTTTAGACCCATGCAATTGTTGTTGGGTGCGTTTGGTGGATGCAGTGCCATTGACCTGATTAGTATTCTTCGCAAGCAACGCGAGCCCCTGAAGGATCTTAAGATTACCGTTACCGGAGAACGCGAACAAGGTGTGGTGCCAGCCGTTTACACGGAAGTTCATGCGCACTTCAAATTATTTGGAGACATCAATGCCGATAAGGCAGAAAGGGCCGTACAACTCTCGGTGGAGAAATATTGCTCCGTGGCCAAAACACTGGAGAAGACCGCAAAGATCACCCACAGTTTTGAAATTATTAAAGCCGGATGAAAAAGAACTTTGAGACGAATGCTATTCGCACACAATCATCGCGAACCTCTAATCGTGAGCATTCCGTACCCCTTTATCTCACTTCCAGTTTTGTTTTTGAAGATGCTGAACAGGCCCGGGCTTTATTTGCCGATGAGATCCCCGGAAATATTTACACGCGCTTTTCGAATCCCAACAATACCGAGTTGATCGAGAAACTCTGTTTGCTGGAAGGTACCGAAGACGGAATTGCTATGGCATCGGGTATGGCTGCCATGTACAGCAGCATGGCTGCCCTGCTCAAGGCGGGCGATCATGTGCTGGCTTCACGTTCAGTTTTTGGTTCAACCCATCAGATTCTGAATACTTTATTTCCGCGATTCAACATCACCCATACGTACGCGGATATTACTGACCCCGCTTCGTGGGAGAGTAAGATTCAGCCAAACACAAAAATGATTTTTGTGGAAACGCCTTCGAATCCAGCTTTGGATATTATTGATCTTGAGTGGTTGGGCAAACTAGCCAATGCGCACAACCTGATTCTTAATGTGGATAATTGTTTTGCAACCCCTTACCTGCAGAATCCTGCTCAATGGGGCGCGCATCTGGTAACCCATTCAGCTACCAAGTTTATAGATGGTCAGGGAAGAGTGATCGCGGGCGCTGTGCTGGGGAAAAAAGAACTGATTAAAGAAGTTCGCTTCTTCGCGCGGCATACAGGTCCTTCGCTTTCGCCATTCAATGCCTGGATACTTTCTAAAAGCCTTGAGACGCTTGCAGTAAGAATGGACCGCCATTGTGCGCAAGCGAATGAACTCGCAAAGTTTTTGGAGCAGCACGCGGATGTGGAACGCGTAAAGTACCCGTTTTTGGCATCGCATCCGCAACATGCATTGGCAAAAAAGCAAATGCGGCTGGGTGGAGGTGTTGTTACATTCGAAATTAAGGGTGGTGTGGAACGTGGACGAAAATTTTTGAATTCGCTGAAGATGTTATCGCATTCTGCCAACCTGGGAGACACCCGAACAATTGCAACGCATCCGGCATCGACAACGCATTCGAAACTAAGTGAAGAAGAACGGTTGTCTGTAGGTATTACGCCTGGCTTGGTACGTATTTCTGTGGGCCTGGAAAATATTCAGGATATTATTAAGGACGTAGAGCAGGCTTTAAAATAATTAGATTTAAGTTTTTATAGAGCAATTTCTTTTGGGACACCCTCTGTATAATCAAAAATCTTAGTAT
Organism: Cyclobacteriaceae bacterium; assembly: GCA_016787745.1. GTDB lineage: Bacteria > Bacteroidota > Bacteroidia > Cytophagales > Cyclobacteriaceae > ELB16-189. Next base: position 280 of record JAEUUB010000839.1, on the reverse strand, counting down.
TACACTTAATGGCAATTTCTGATAACTTCTTGATCAAAGGTTTTTTGTTGTCTTCTGTAAGCAAATGAATTTTATTTTCTTCCGAGAACTTCAGGTAGCCATCATACACTGCTTTGCGAATGGTTGTTGAGGAAGTGCGGGTGTTCATGGTTTGAGTGACGTTATTCTTCTTTATAAAAATATACTCAATCTTTTCAAAAACCGCTTTCTCTCCAATCTTAAACCCGAGTACCCATACATAATCATGATATGATTTTTTATTGAAGTCAATGGACAAGCG
>JAEUUB010000369.1 GCA_016787745.1 Cyclobacteriaceae bacterium | reverse complement strand
GAAGGATTGAAAAATTCGTTTGATCCGTCTCGCCATATTGTAATTAGTGTGGTTACCGGAGTTTCGCTTATGGATTTGAGTGCAATTATTGGTTCAAAGATTCCATTGTTTCGCGCCATGCCAAACACCGCCATCGCCATTCAGGAATCGGTAACGTGTTTGTGTTCGCAACACAGCACCAACGAACAGGTGAATTATGTAACCGAATTATTCAATCAATTAGGCATTGCTATTCCCATTGATGAAAAGTTAATGGACGCGGCTACCGTGCTGGGCGCTTGCGGCATTGCCTACGCCCTTCGTTTCATCCGGGCGGCTACACAAGGTGGAATTGAGATTGGATTTGATGCGAAAACCGCTAACCTGATTGCCGCGCAAACCGTAAAAGGAGCGGCCGAACTTTTGTTGAAAGGCAACCTCCACCCCGAAGAAGAAATTGATAAAGTAACTACACCTAAAGGCTGCACGATTGTTGGGTTGAATGAAATGGAGCATCGGGGATTCAGTTCCTCCTTGATCCGGGGCATTGGAGCTTCGTATAATAAGATTATTTCTTAAGAGTTGTAATCCCGATCCTCTCTATTGATTGTTTTTAACGATTGCCATGAATTTTCCATTAGTAATATTTACCTCAGCCCCCGCTACTGATTTTGATATTAGACTAAAAGTTACATCTATATAATCTGATCTTATTTTCTCAACTTTCAACTGTCCAGTAGAACTACCAAATACCGTGTCCCCTTTTTTATACAATGCAGAAATTACTGCATCTCCTATAGCATAGGTAGCACCGGCTACTAAATCTGTTGGATTATTAAGTGTTATAGACATCCAATCTGAAAAGTCTGATTTAAAATTTCCCGTCAATTGTATATACCCTCCTTTTTCAAGATACGCCTGAAATGATGCAGACGTATAGTTTTGACCATCAACAGATGCTGACATTAACGATTCGGGGTAATCATTCTTTTCGATTCTTGTAAAAACAAGACTATACTCAAGCGCGAATTGATTTACAAGGGTAATTTCATTTTGACTAAAGGAATCAACTTTATATTTGGCAGAGCCACCCGTTGCATAATTTGCGTTTACTCTATCTTCTTTTACTTCCCATTGTCCTTGCCAAATGATAACGTTAACCGACAACTCTGTTGTCTCAACAAATCCCCCTGTTGAGTTAAAATAATAATATTGATTTTTTACACCTTTACCTGAATTAGGGGAAACGTATTCCTCAAAACTAATAGGGGTTCCTGACTGGATAATTTTAGTAAGTTTCCAATAACCTTCAATATCAGATTTTGTGGGAAGAACAGGTTGTGGATCAGGTAGTTTATCCTCTGAACAGGAGATTGCTAAAGAAAAGAAAAGCACAACCGTAAAAGTACAACTCAATTTAGACATACATCAAAGTTTCAGAATGTTAGAGATTCAAAGGTGCTAATGTAAGGCATTGCATAAAAGATCATACCTTAATGTAAGAAAAAATACCTTGGGGAATTTAACAGATAATAATTTTCACCTTGTTATAATGAACAATCCTTCAATCTTTATTTCATTATTCATTCCTGTAAATGGTTCTTGCCATTCTCCGTTTTTCCAAATTAAGCTACTGGTTTTTCCACTTGAATCATAGATTAAGGCGGAGACAAAAATGTCTTCGCGAGCTACGGCAATCTGATTTACATCCGTTGTGTGATTTGGCAATGAGTTTAATGTGTTCAATTTACCATTTACCCAATAAACAGGTGATCTAAGTATATCTCCTCCTATATATATTCCATTATTGGTAGCTGTAATTGCAGTTGCCTTAGCATTCGAAAGTCCATCTGTTAGAATATTCTCAACTCCATTTTTCCAATATTTTGCAACCTCTATACCATTTTTAATTGATGATCCCACTATGTACACATCATTCTCAAAACTCGTTATTCCCCATGCGTATGAAATTTGAGCGCTTTGATCAACTTTTCGAGCAAGGCCATTTTTCCAATATTTCCCAATCACCGAATCCTGTTTGCTTTCTATTCCTGTTAAATAAATATCTGAACCCACAATGGCAATTCCTGTTACAAAAACAAAAGCCATATCTTTTTGAAGTATAACTGGAATACCGTTTTTCCAATACTTGATCCCAAATCTACCATTGCTGTTCCTTTCATGCCCAGCTATATAGATATCAGTGCCTGAAATTGCAATGGCCGTTGCCTCCTCATTAATGCTTCCATCCGAAAGGGATGTTTCAAATCCGTTCTTCCAATACTTTGCAACGCGTATGCCATTAGTAACTTGATAGCCGACCAGGTGAGTGTCCGATCCAGAAACTAAACCTGCCAGAACATCTGAATTTTTTCCACCATCAGTAACTGGCACTTGATTTCCATTCTTCCAAGTCATTCCAACATTTGCCTGACTACCAAAAACAATAAGATCATTTGTTAGGCTACTGTCTTCGTCCTTACAGCACAAGCAGAACATGGCGATAACTGAAATCAAAAAGAGAGTTGAAAAATTCAAATTCATAGGTAATAATTTGCTCACCAAAGTAGTTAATCTTTTACATGTGCAAAACATGAAATTTCAGTTTATCTTACGTAAGTGCAAAATCGAAATTAATCCATTGAGATAAGATAGGGTAAGACGATAGTGTTTAATTTTACATAGACATTATCTATATGAATTTACAGCAACTGGAATACCTGGTAGCCGTTGACACCTGGCGGCATTTTTCCACCGCAGCCGAAAAGTGTCATGTAACGCAGCCCACGCTTAGCATGATGATTCAGAAATTTGAGTTAGAGTTGGATGTAAAAATTTTTGATCGCTCGAAGCAACCGGTAGTAACTACGGCCATCGGACAAAAAATAATTGAACAAGCCCGCACGATTTTAAACGAAACGGCTGTGCTGAAGAAAATTGTTGTGGAGCAAAAGGGCGAAATAGCCGGAGAACTACGTATCGGGATTATCCCCACCCTGGCACCCTATCTTTTGCCCCTGTTCTTAAATAAGTTTCTGCTTAAATATCCCGACCTGAAACTAAAAATTGTGGAACTCACCACCGATCAAATTATTCAGGAGTTAGAAGCGCAACGTTTGGATGCAGGAATACTGGCAACTCCGTTAAAACGACCTTCCCTTAAAGAAAGTCCACTGTTTTATGAGCAGTTTGTTGTGTACGCCTCACCAAATGAAAATGTGATGAAAAAAAAATATCTGCTGGCCGATGATATCGATGTTAATCACTTATGGCTTTTGGAAGAAGGACACTGCTTACGGTCGCAAGTAGTTAATCTCTGCGAATTGAAGCGGAAGGAAACGCTGATGCATAACTTAGACTACGAAGCCGGCAGCATTGAAACATTAAAGAAGATGGTAGATGTAAATACGGGAATTACCATTTTACCGGAATTGGCTTTGCGCGATCTGACCAAAGCGCAGGAAAAAAATCTTCGGTATTTTAAACCTCCGGCACCGGTTCGGGAGATAAGTCTGGTTACGTATCGGTACTTCGTTAAGTACAATTTGATAGAGGCGCTTAGAAAAGAAATTCTTTCTAAAATTCCAGACAAAATGCGGGATGCCCACCGCAAAGAAATTGCTGCCATGTAACCAAAATGATTAACTGTATATTGCCGCATGTCCGATATTTTTAAAACCCACAGCCGTATAATTGTTACCTGCAGCAAGCGACTGGCGCCTTATCTTGAACAGGAAATTATTGAACTTGGATTTAAGCCGGTACGCACCTTTATCACCGGGGTAGAGGTACAGGGCACTGTAAACGACTGTATAAAACTAAACCTGAACGTACGCTGTGCCAGTCAGGTGCTCTATTCGTTAAAAGAATTCCCAGCCAACGGCCCAGAGGCGATTTACGATAATCTGATCCGCTATCCCTGGGAAGAACTGATTACTCCGGAAGGTTATATTTCTATTACCAGCCATGCCGATCACTTTACTGTTAACAACGAGCTATTTGTAAACGTGAAAGTGAAGGATGCCATTGCCGACCGCATGCGAAGAGAAACGATGCGCAGACCCAATTCGGGGCCCGAGTTGGATAAAACTGTTTTCCATTTGTTCTGGAAAGATGAACGCGCTGAAATTTTTCTGGATACTTCGGGAGAAACGTTGGCTAAACACGGCTATCGAAAAATTCCCGGCAAGGCACCTATGATGGAATCTCTGGCTGCAGCCACTGTATTGGCTACCAAGTGGAATCACACATCTCCTTTTCTTAATCCTATGTGCGGGTCTTCCACGGTGGCCATTGAAGCTGCGTTAATCGCCACGAATCGCAGGCCAGGGTTATTCCGAAAAAATTATTCCTTCATGCACGTAACCGGGTACGATGCTCATATTTATAATGAACAAGTTGAAATCCTGAATTCTCAAATT
>JAEUUB010000362.1 GCA_016787745.1 Cyclobacteriaceae bacterium | reverse complement strand
GGTTGATAAAACAGAATGGGGAACCTCGCCTTCTACGGTTACGGCCTATTACAATCCTTCCAATAACGAAATTGCTTTTCCTGCGGGCATCTTGCAGTTCCCTTATTTTGATTTCTATGCGGATGATGCACTCAACTATGGCGGCATAGGGATGGTGATTGGACATGAATTAACGCACGCGTTTGATGACCAGGGAGCGCAGTTCGATAAAGATGGCAACGTAAAAAACTGGTGGACGAAAGAGGACTTCGAGAAATTCAGAGCTAAAACAAAGCAGCTTACCGACTTATACAGCTCGTTTACAGTTTTGGATTCCGTGCATATTAAAGGCGCGTTAACCATTGGTGAAAACACAGCCGACAATGGAGGCGTGGCAATTGCGTATGACGCGTTTAAGATGACTGAGCAGGGGCAAGGCAATGTTAAGATCGATGGCTTTACGCCCGATCAGCGGTTCTTTTTATCCATTGCCAGAATCTGGCGGGTAAAAACCCGGGACGAGTTTTTGCGTACGTATGTTAATACCAATCCGCACTCGCCCGCCATGTGGCGCGTAAATGGTCCGCTCATGAATTTCGATCCATTCTATAAAGCCTTTAATGTGCAGCCGGGTGATAAAAATTATAAGCCCGAGAGCGAGCGAATAAAAATCTGGTAATCTTTTCAGATAAGAAGCATAAAGGCCTCACTCCGGTGAGGTCTTTTGTTTTTTGTTTCGGACACGAACCACGGAGCGGGTATCAAACACTGCCTGGGTTAATAATATGAGATCGCGCTTGTCTTCCGTAATACAATGAGGGCATGAGGTCTCGTGCCTCGTCCGCGATGACCGCCTCGAGGATGAGCATGCAAGCAAAGATACTTTTGATAAAAGAGTGAATTGTAATAGGGAAGTGCGTTTCAATTTGTATAACTGCGCGACCCGGAATCTACAAGTAGTGATTTAATAAAAATTGTTTCGTGAGGACACGAACCACGGAGTTGGACGCTGCAATGGAATAATTAAGCAAATCAATCTATTTCTGATATTCAATTTTGGTGATGCGCCAAGCAAATTGGGCGGTAGGGGTTTTCACAATCACTTCATCACCTACTTCTTTTTTCAACAGGGCCTGCGCCATGGGCGAGTCCATCGAGATGTAATCGGTTGCCCCGATAAGTTCTTCACCGCCTACCAGGCGGAGTCGTTTCTTCAACCCTTTCCTATTTTCAATTTCTACCCACGCGCCAAACATCACCTTCCCTTCCTGAAAGGGCGAGTAGTGTATCACTTTCAGGTCATCAATGCATTTGCGTAAATACAGAATGCGCTTGTCAATTTCGCGCAGGCGTTTTTTATTGTAATGATAATCTGCGTTCTCTGAACGGTCGCCCAGGCTGGCCGCCCAGTTTACTTTTTGCGTGGTATCGGGGCGCTCCACCCGCCAAAGGTGATCCAATTCTGCTTTCAACTTCTCTAACCCTTCGGGCGTAATCATCAATGTTTTCATATTCTACTTTTTTGACAGCAGCTTGTTCAGATCTGGAAGGACTTGCGAGGATAAACTCGCAGGTAATTTTCTAATGGGATAGGGTAAATGAATAGGCTCGAAAAATAAGAAATTTTTTATGTGTTTTATAAAGGTATACAGAGTGCGTTTTGTTTTTTACGTGTTACCTTCTTGTAAACAGTGCCCATAACAACTCGCAGACATGTATTTAAATAAGGTAATTCGACACCCTCCTTGTTTAAAGGTATGTAAACCTGGTTCCCTTGTAACCAAGTAGGGAATCATTTTGAGTTTCGGGCGCTAGGTCTGCTAAAACATTTCAAAGCACGGTTTGTTTGTTATTGGTATCATGGCTGCTATAGACACCCGATTTTCACAGGAAGACTTGGACCGTATCATTCAAATGGCGTGGGAAGATCGCACACCCTTTGAAGCGATAGAAATGCAATTTGGTTTGTCGGAGTCTGATGTTATTCGTTTGGTTCGTGCCAGTTTAAAGAGTTCCAGTTTTAGAATGTGGCGAAAACGAGTGAATAGTAGGGTAAGCATGAAGCATAGTCAAAAACGGAATTCTGAGATCAAACGGTTCAAGAGCAATCGGCAAAGAGTTATTGCAAGCAATAAAATTTCCAAGCGATGAATTTTCCAGTATCCTACAAGGAAATTATTAATCGAATGGAGTCTGTTAACCCGGTTCGGTATAAAGACACCCGGAATTTTATTGATGGCGATGTAACCTATTTGTCACCGTATATAGCACGTGGAGTAATCTCTACCCGGCAGGTAATGCAATCTGTTTTAGAAAGAGGCTTTGAATTTCATAAAGCGGAGAAATTATTCCAAGAACTCGCCTGGCGCGATTACTGGCAGCAGGTTTGGATTGCAAAAGGAACCGGAATCAACCGGGATTTGAAGCAATCTCAGCAAGATGTAGCCCACTTTAAAATGCCCGCTGCCTTGGTTGAAGGGAGCACCGGCATTGAGGCGATTGACCTAGCGCTTGCGGATTTTTTCGAAACAGGGTATTTACACAACCATCTTCGCCTGTATATTGCCGCCTTGGCCTGCAACATGGGCAAAAGCCATTGGTATACGCCAGCCCGGTGGATGTATTATCATTTGCTGGATGGCGATTGGGCGAGCAATGCCTTGAGTTGGCAGTGGGTTGCCGGCAGCAACAGTTCAAAAAAGTATTATGCAAATCAGGAAAACATAAACCGCTATTGCTATTCAACCCAGCTCAATACATATTTGGACACGGATTATCCCGCTCTGGCTAAAGCTCCCGTTCCTCCTTCCTTAAAAAAATTAATTGATCCCGGGTTGACGGTTAAGTTGCCAAAACAAAATGAGATTGCCTGGGATGCTTCGCGAACAATTTTAATCTATAACTCTTACAATCTTGATCCTACATGGCGCGCCAACGAGAATGTTAACAGGATATTGCTATTGGAACCCTCTCATTTCGAGCAATACCCGGTTTCAGAAAAAGTCCTTGGGTTCATACTGGGGCTGAGCAAAAACATTTCAGGTATTCGTGTTTTTGTGGGCGAATTTGGAGACCTAAAGAAAACACTTGCTCCTGATAAAATCCGGTTCAAGGAACATCCGTTAAATAAACACTACGAAGGCACATCCGATGCTCGTAAATGGATGTTTCCGGTGCAGGGGTATTATCCTTCCTTTTTCTCTTATTGGAAACAATGTCTTAAGCATATACCTATGCCGGAAAAGACCGGCTCCTTATTTTCTTGAGTTCTCAAATCCTCTATGCCTGTAACTGTAACCACGCAACTTGCCTATAACCGAAATGATTATTTTGGACGAACGGGAGGATTGAACTGAATTAAAAAAAATACACCTATGAAAAAAGAACATGCCCCTTTTAAAATATGCGTAGTTTGCTTGCGCCCATTTAATTGGCGAAGAAAATGGCATAAGGTCTGGAGCGAGGTAAAATATTGCAGTCATAGATGCCAACAAAATAAAGGGAGAAAGCATGTCGCGGGCTAGTCTCATTTTTCCCCATCAACTCTTTGAGAAGAGTCCGGTGCTTAAGGAGGGCCAAGTGGTATACTTGATTGAAGAGTATTTATTTTTCCGGCACTTTACGTTTCATAAGCAGAAACTTGCCTATCACCGGGCAAGCATGAAAGCGTATCAGGTTTGGTTGGAGGAAAAAGGAGTTCAGGTTCACTACATAGAAACCCACA
>JAEUUB010000337.1 GCA_016787745.1 Cyclobacteriaceae bacterium | reverse complement strand
GTCTACTACAGTAAGTCAAGGAACTTTAAGAGTTGCTGCCTTTGGTGGCACAATACCTGATGGAAGTGCGTTAATTCTGAATAGCACTCTTGATCTTAACGGATACAGTGAAACAATTGGATCTCTGTCTGGGAGTGGTCTGGTAACCACAAGCTCGGGTGCTACCATGACTTTAAATACGGGAGGAGATAATTCCAGTACCACTTTCTCAGGAATCATTCAAAATGGTTCAGGAACAGGAATTGGATTATCAAAAACGGGATCTGGTTCTTTTTCATTATCAGGCAATAACACCTATAGTGGTACAACTAACCTTTTGGGAGGTACGCTCAATATCAATAGTGCATCGGCTATAGGTACTGGTCCATTAACTATTTTTAATGGAACCACCCTCGGAAATTCAAGTGGATCACCCGTAACCTTAACCACAAACAATGCTGTAAATCTAAACGGAGATTTCACCTTTGGCGGAACTCAGGATCTGAATTTAGGCACTGGTGCAACCTCTTTTGGATCAACAAGAGGTGTAACGATTAATTCAAACACGTTAACGTTAGGAGGTGTAATTAACACAGGATTTTCTTTGTTCAAATCTGGAGCAGGCACGCTTAGCTTTGGAAGTAATCCAGTAACCTTAAACAGCTTAACGATTAGTAGTGGTCCTTTTACATCAACTTCGGGTGTTTTAAGTATAACTGGAAGTCTATCTAATTCAGGAGTCTTTAATCATAATAATGGAACTGTACATTACAATGGTGGTGCAGTTCAAACAGTTACAGTGCTTTCTTATAACAACCTAACACTTTCAGGAGCAGGACAGAAGAATGCAGGCGGAGCTTTAACCTTACTGGGTAATCTGGTCAATTCTTCTATTTTTGATTTGGGTGCAAATGCTTTATCCGTTGCAGGTACAATTAATAATACAGGTGGAAACATTCGGTTTACAGGGGTTACCAATGGCATTGCCGTAAGCACTGGAACAGTCACATATTATGGAGCTGCACAAACCATTGCTGCTGGAACGTACAATGATCTGGTAATTAACCAGTCTTCTGGGCAAGCCTCTTTAGGCGGTCCTGTTACGGTAAACGGAGTCCTTACTATGACCAATGGTATACTTAACCTCAATGGTTTTGATCTTACCTTCGGAACAGCGGCTTCGATAAGTATCGCTTCGCCTTCTGCCACAAAAATGATCCTGGTATCAAGTGGTAACAAAGTAATAAAGACTTTTGGAACTACTGGCTCTTTTACTTTTCCGATTGGTGAGAATACCGGGATTGCAGAGTATTCCCCGATAACTATTAACCTTACTGCAGGGAGTGGGTTTCCATCTACTATAGGAGTTTCTGTATACGATTTGAAGCATCCTAGCAATTCAAGTTCTTCAAATTTCTTAACCAGATATTGGGAAGTTATGTCTGGTATTTCGGGGGGTGTGGCGACAGTTTCCACTACTTACCCAGTGGCAGATATTACAGGTGCGGAGGGAAGCATTAATGCAGCACAATTAACCGGGATATTTAATCAGGCTTCCAACCCATGGGTAAAATACACCGCTTTAGGAGCAAATACTTTAACAGCAACCGCTGCTCCACTTTCCTCAGTCCAAACTAATACGTTTACGGGAATCACTGGAACCGATCCTACAGCAACTATTCTTGGGGGGGGTGTTACTATTTGCGCTGGTGCGTCAGTAAATCTTTCGATCAATGTTACAGGTGATCCAACCTTTACCTATAGTTGGAGTCCTGCTTCTGGCTTAAGTGCAACAAATATTGCAAATCCAATTGCTTCTCCTGTTGTAACAACTAGCTATACAGTCACTGTTAGAGACGGAAATGGAATTACTGCTACCGATAACACGACAATCACAATTGATACTCCGCCTACGCCAAACATCGGAACCAGTGGAAGCATTGTCTGTGACGGTGTTAATCCAGATGTAACCCTTACCAGTTCGGTTGCACCCAATGGGGGAACTTATGTTTGGTACAAAGGTGGCATTGCTACAGGTGATGTTGGGATAAGTATTGTGGTAAATGATCCAACCGGAAGTGGAGCCTATACAGTAAGTGTAATTGATGGAGTAAGTGGGTGTGTGAGTGCTCAAAGCGCAGCAGAAATTGTTACAATCAATGCACTTCCAATCGATAAAGTTGTATCTGCATTGACAGCGCTTACGATCTGTGATGGAGGAACAGTAACAATTCGAATCGCAGCCTCTGAACCCGGTGTGAATTATGAAATACAAGATCAATTAAATAATCCGGTAAGGGTAATTGCAGGTGGTACAGGAGCCGATCTTGATCTTACCACAAATCCACTAAATACAAGCGTCACTAGTCTAAAGATTGTTGCTACGAATTTTTCGACATCGTGTGTCAGAACTTTATCCAACACAATTGGCCCGATTGTAGTGAATGCGATTCCGGCTACGCCTACGATCAACCCGGTTGGGCCGATCACCGTATGCGAAGGTTCAGCAGGGATTGTGCTCACGAGCAGTGCAGGCGCAGGCAACCAATGGTATAAAGATGGTTCACCGATCGGAGGCGCTACGGCCACGACCTTAAACATAGCCACGGCTCCTGGCAACAGTGGTAGCTATACTGTGATCCAAACTACAGCGGGTTGCAGTTCAGGAGTATCGGCAGCAGTGGCAGTTACGATCAATGCGTTGCCGTTAACGACTCCGGTTGTAACACCGGCTACACCAACGATCTGCAGTGGCAGTACCGTCACCGTCAATATTGCGGGCAGCCAGACGGGAATTAATTATGAATTATTTGATGGCGTTACCTCGCTGAGCAGCACGATAGCAGGCACAGGTGGCGCGATCAATTTAGTAACAAGCGCGCTTACCGCGAACACGACCATCACCGTACGAGCTACGAATCCGGTAACAAGTTGCACCGTTTTACTAAGCGGCACGAGCGTGGTTACCGTGAATGCGATTCCGGCTACGCCCACGATCAACCCGGTTGGGCCGATCACCGTATGCGAAGGTTCAGCAGGGATTGTGCTCACGAGCAGTGCAGGCGCAGGCAACCAATGGTATAAAGATGGTTCACCGATTGGAGGCGCCACCGCCACGACCTTAAACATAGCCACCGCTCCGGGCAACAGTGGCGCTTATAC
>JAEUUB010000836.1 GCA_016787745.1 Cyclobacteriaceae bacterium | reverse complement strand
TATGGAACATCCTCGGGGTAAAACCAATTGTTACCAGAATGGTGCAGCACGACATCGAGGAACACCCGCATATCAAGTTTATGTGCGGCACTGACCAACTCCTCCAAGTCTTCTTTGGTGCCAAATCGCTTATCAATTTCAAGATAGTTCTGAATGGCATAACCGTGATAGGACTCCGGATTATTTTCGAACAGGGGACTAAGCCAAAGGGCGGTGCAACCCAGGTCAGAAATGTAATCAAGGTGATTGATGATCCCGCGAATGGTACCACCACAAATTTGTTTAAGTTGTTCACCATCTCCAAAGCCTTTGTGTCGATTTGATTTGACTGGCTTTCGCGTCAGGTCATCGTGAAAACGATCGACTAGCAAGAAATAGATAAATTCTTCCCTCCACTCGCGGTGGCAGTTCTTCCAGTATTTCTTCCCTTGCTTAGGTGCAAGGTCAATTTCTTCAATGGACCAAACTGTATTCATATCCCGAATCGTTTAAAAGTGATTTGCATAATTGTTTCGTGAACTGAAATTAGTAAGAACGCAGATGCCGAGCAGAAAAAACCTTGGTTGATAGTTATGGTTAATTGGCAAAACAGGCCAATGACTTGGGACTCCCTTTTTTGCCTACGAGAAAAGGGCACACCAACCAGATGTGCCCTTACTAACCCTAAACAAAACTCAACTAATTATGAAAACTCAACTTGATTTCTCATCAAAAACTAATTACTGCTTCCACCATTACACCACTGAATTCAGCGCCTGCAAATCTTCCTGTCCATCCATTGCCATCATAACTTTGTTTCAGATATTCAACCTTTGTTAGGATGTTTTTTGAAAGATACCATCCGCCTGCAAAATTTAGTCTGCTTATTTCGAGATTGTCGGTGGCACTCTCCAATTGTTTTCCGCTGATAGTGTTGTAGCGGGCTGCCACATAAAACTTTTCATTCTGGCCAAAGCGATAAATAATATCCCCTGCGAGTTGGGTAAATGCACCCTCCTTATCTGGTTGTGGTGTGGTGAATTCATTGCTTCCGGAGGCCCGTTCGATAACACCAAACAATTCAAGTCCTTTAAATTTGATAAATGGGTTGATTTGAAGTGCCGTGATTTTGGTAAATCGTGCATTATAACGACCATCAAAATTTCCGCCCTGCACGTTGCCGTTGGCATCTGGCTGGGTGTAGGTTACATAATAGTACCTTGAACCGGTGCGGTCACCTCCATAGAGCCAAGTACCCGTTGTTTCACCTTTATTGATATACCAGGAACCGGTTAATCTTACCCTTAGGTCATCGTTGATCTGCTTGTCGTATCCCAACTTACCGTAAAACGAAGGCTTGTTGTCGCTTTGATCGTTGACTCTGACATTTTGGTTAAGTTTTCCATTGGTTACACCAACAAGTGCTAAGAATCCCTTGTTTTGCACGGTCACTTCGCCAAATGGCTCGGTAGAAAATGCATCCATGATGTAATTCTCATTAAATGGATTGAATATCGCCCGTGCGTTGTCTGATCTTCTGAAGTGAGTATCACCGTAATTGAATTCATCGTACCCGATAGTGATGCTGGTAAATTTCATCACGCCTTCAAGGAATCCTGGCTTCACAAAATCGAGTTTGTCCATGCGCAGATAACCGCCTTTGATATAGAAATCATTGTGGTTCCTGGAAGAAAGGTAGGACCGAAGATGCATCCGCACCCCATCAAGCAATTGAACATCTACGTTCAAGTTTGCCGTAGGTAAGTTAAAATCTGATCCAAGTTCTACCAGGTTATCAAGATCGTTGCTCTGATTGAGGGACTGAAATTGCATGGCGAAGTCTCCACCAATTCTAATTTTCATTCCCTGGAAAGAGGTCGTATCTGATTTGCTGGGTTCAAACACGTTGAGACCCCGCTTGTCATTGGGCCGCCAGTATTGTAAAGACGGTACTTGTGCATACAACACTCCTGATGTAAAGAATAGTAGGGGAAGTATGGCTTTGAGAATATTACCAATAGTTTTCATGATGATCGTATTAAATGGTTTGGATAAACAATTAAGATTAGAAAGGACGTTGAAGGACAATCCTGGAAAACGCCCGAGTAAGCAACACATGAACGTATTACTTACCGATTTCGGCTAAATGATCTAAAGGAGAAAAGTCTGGAGCAGGATAGAGCGGTGTTTGCCCGACCTGACTGGTGGGTCATTTATTGAAGGTTGTAATGACCGATCATTATGGATACCACAGATATCCAATTGTGGATTGTGTGATATGACTGTGACAAGGCTCGTGGATGATACAATAGTCGGTGCCTGCACCGACTGAAAATCATCGATTGATAAAGTAATTTCTTCATTCTTGCAGCCGTCACAAGTTTCCTTGGTCGTTTCACAACAGGAGTCCGTAGTTCTTTCAAATAACTCTGAAGTGATAAGTTTGTCATGACAGAAATGCTGATATAACGTCATTTCTCTGAATGGAAATAACACGGAGGTCAGGGCAGTAATATGCAGGATAAACCTTAGCATTTTTGTCGTGCTTTCAATATCACACCCAAAAGTATCCCACCGGCAAGCAACGGCAAATGGTTGAAGTCAGTCCATTAAATGATTAATATCAGTTTTTTAGCAACGGTATGGGATACAACCTTAGAAACATAAGCAAACAGCCCGGAACGAATCGGGCTGCATTGGTGATTTGAGAGGTTTCAAAGCAAAGCCTTGATTCCGATCGTAAAACTTCTCGGCATTCCCGGTCGCAGACCAGCAGGCCTTCGAGCAACAGCATACACCTCATTGGTTATGTTGGAGATTGAACCATATGCTGTGAGAAATTTATTTAATCGAATGTTTGTAGATAGATCAACAATGAAATTTCCATTCAGCTTTTCCGATGGTGGAATTTCACCCTGACCGGGCGTGGTCCGCATTACTCCAACAAACTTGGAACTAACATTGATATCAAATAAACGATGTTGCATCCCCACGTTCAATGTTAGCTGGTTAGCGGCCAAATAAGGAATCTGATCGCCTTTAACCACATTATTCCAATCTTCCGTATCAGGGTCAAAGGAACTGCCAAATTCTCCATTGGTATAGGTGTAGGCTAACGAAACCGGGATGCCTATGCTTTTAGACCCTGAGATAAACGTGTATTGTATTTCAAGTTCAGTCCCGGCAACGGTTGCTTTGCCCGCATTAAATAAATCACCGGTTCCGCCACCACCGCTGGCCGCGAGATCAGACCCAAGCAGGTTTGAATAATTATTGTAGAAGAAAACAGCCTGCGCATTCAATCTTGAATTAACGAGGCGTGCGCCCAACTCATAGTTAATGCTCTCTTCGGGCTTATCATCTTTATCAAAACCGGGCGGGGCAAACCCTTTGTGAATACCTGCGAAGGTATTTAAGCTTTTCGTGACAGAATAATTGATGCCCAACCCGGGGATCCAAACGCCAACACGATTGTCTTTAGTAGTAAGGTTTGCTCCGGACCGCTGCGGATCAGCCGTTTTGTAGTCCAGTTGAGTAAGCTCAATACTTTCAAAACGAACTCCTGGCAAGGCGGAGAATTTTCCATACGTTAAACTATATTGCAGATATGCGGCAGAAGCTTTTGCTCCGCTGATCCGATTGCTTTCCGTCCCTGGCGTACCAGCTGTCGTGAGTTTCATTACACCATTCTCCATTGCATAAATATCCTGCCATTGATATCTGTCTTCTTCGTCCTGATGGTAGCGAAAGCCAATTTCAATATCATGATCAATTTCTGCTGTCTTAAAATTGAATCCAGTGACCATTTGGATGCCTCTTGAATAATAGCTGCGATTATTTGCTTTTACATAAAGGGCATCCGTATTGGGACTGGTCTGACCGGTCACAATGTTGTATGCATCACCGTAGGTTATGGGGTCATCCAACAAGTTTGCAATGGAAACCTTTGCATTGGTACTATACTTAACTGCATCAAGTTTGTACCAATTGCGGCTGAATTCATTCCGGTAAGCTGTGACGGAAACATCCATGAACCGGGTCGGTATTATATTGTATTTTATGGAATACTGACTGTGTTTCGTTGTGATATTGTCAAGTTGAGAAGAGGCATACCTCCGATAAGGAGTGCTATCGAAATCTTCCTGAGTTAATCCAAGATATGTTTCATCTGCATCACTGGTGGCTTGTCCTATCTTGAACGTGAGGGCCTGGTACACCTTGGCGGCAGATGGAGTGTTGATCCTAAACTTGGCCAAGTAATCTTCATTCGTAAAACCTGTTGGCCCACCATTGTCAAGTTCTTTAAAGCCTGTTGCAGTTTGTTGGTAGGTTTCCAGCACAAAGCCACCATATTCAAACGATTGCCCGATGGATGCCTGCGCAATTCTACGGCCGAAATTCCCGCCTAGCAAATTTACCCGGGCAGAAAAATCAGAGGGAATTTGAGTGGAAATAAAGTTAATGGCGCCACCGGTGGTGTACGGACCATATTTTATCTGACTTGATCCTTTGCGAACTTCGATGCCTTGCATTCTACCTACCGTTGGAAAGTAATACGCTGCAGGTGAAGAATAGGGAGCGGGTGCGGCTAGTACGCCATCTTCCATCAATGTAATTTTGCCGCTGCGTTCAACACCGGTGCCTCGCATCCCGATATTCGGGCGTAAACCAAAACCATCTTCTTCCTGCAGGTTTACTCCGGGCACATTTCTCAGAATTCGATTGACATCACTGTAATTGAATTCATTGAGCACTTTCAGGCTTAAATAATGTGCAGATCCCGGAATATCTGGGAGATATTTACTTCCACCAGTTAGCGTTTCCCGCGAAACAACTATTTCTGGAAGTTCATACAAACTTTCTTTCAGCGCCAGCGTAAGCTTTACAGTTTCTTCAACAGTCAAATCGATGGGTTGAGATAGCGTGATAAACCCTATCGAAGACAACTTCAACACATACTTTCCGGGTGCAAGTCCGTGGAGCTTAAAAAATCCTTTCGCATTCGAAACATCACCTCTTCCTGTTTCATCAATAAAGACATTGACTCCTGCGAGGGGTTGGTTGTTAATATCGGTAATGGATCCTTCGACAGATCGGTCGGATTGTGCCAGGGATTGGAGAAGGCTAACATAAAGGATTGTGAAAAGGAGTATAGGTTTGGCTTTCATACGTCAATAGTCGATTATTTAGAATGATTTTAAATAGCCTGCAATTTTATTTATTATTTAGATTAATTCCAAATAGGTATTGAGGTGGAGGCTAACAATTGGACTCCTTAAAAAGCCGATGCGATCAAATCAGCTATTTCGATCTTGTTGGTAGGATGACCGATTGTATTGGTTGTAACGATTGTGGCGACTCCGGCTGCTTTCAATTCCTCAAAAGCATT
>JAEUUB010000276.1 GCA_016787745.1 Cyclobacteriaceae bacterium | reverse complement strand
GAGGTTAAGCACCTCCTTATTCATAAAGGAAACAGGTCGTGAAGCGATGTAAATTTTTCGGCCATCGTTTACCACAGTGGGTGTAAGGATTACCATGGGCACGATCCCCTGGTTTTCCACTTCGGCATAGGCGCGAATGGGTTTATCCATTAATTGCTCGGTAATCTGATTAAGTTGTGCTTCAAAGGTGTACGCACGGTCGCGCTCGTACGCTTTTCCGGCATATTCAAATTTGGTAAAGCCCATAAATAAATCGTTGGCCAGCAAACTAAAGATGAGCGGGTTCAAATTGTCACTCGAAATTTTTTTACGATGAATGTCCGCACCCGGTTGAATAGCCTCACCGAGTTTCTCTCTAAGTTTTAATTCCCGAAAGTAACTCGCGCCAATTAAGCCCCCCGAGGCTCCTGTAATTAACACGCTGTTCTCCATCAGTTTTCCGTGGGTAAGACTGTCGGCAGTTTGCAGGGCGGTAAGGGTCCATAGCGAGGCACGTTTGCCCCCACCGCTTACACAAAGAAAAATCATTTTAGGTTTCGCCCCCGGGCCAAACTTACTTTTCCAATTTTTTAATTGTTCTAAGACTTCCTGCCGATCGGTTTCCATTGCGGTGCTGTCTAATTGTTTTTGCAGCGATGTGATCGAATATTCGGCAGGGAGACTGCCATAGTCCATTCCAAAAGCTTCGTATTTTTTTGAGAAAAAATCTTCGCCCACCAAATGATTGACAAAAAGAAAAATAATTAATCCGGCTGTTGCCGACCAGCCCCCAAACCAATAGGAAAAAGCACCTGAGATCATTACAAAAATGGTTAGGAAGAGCATGAAGCTACTGGCCGCGGGTATTTGAAAGGTGGGATAGTCTTTAAAAATGCCCAGCACCAAAACCATGGCGAAAATAAATAACTCGATCACTACCAGGTTAAAATGATTCTGATCAAATACCTGAAGTATGGTTTCTTTATCATAAAAGGAATTTGATTCAACAGGCCTGACGCGAAAGAATCCATCTAGAAAATAATCTACGCGCACCTGCTTTTTCCGAACGATGTCCAGTTTTTTCATGGCACTGGCGCGTGTCACTTTTACATTTTGTTTTATTTTTTCATCAATGCGACAAACTACATACTTAAAAATATCCTTGTTGGTAAAGCGGAAATAAACATCAAAGAGTAAAGTCATGGAGATATACCCCCCAAAAAAACCAGCCAGGTTGCGGGTTAGCTCAAGGCCGGAAGAGTATTCGTTGTCAATTTGAAAACCAACGATCTGATAAACGTACGTGATAATAAAGGCTGCCGGGATTATACTGTTGTTGATTGAGAACTTTTTAAAGGGACGGGCCACCGAACCAATGAAAGAGAAGCGATGGCCATCCGAAATGTAGCAGGTAATATGAAACGCGATGGTGAAGCCTGCGGTCAATAGTCCCATGATGCCAAAGCTAACAAGACTCACTTTATTGAGGTATTCCGGATCCAGAAAGAGGTATGGGATGCCCAGGTACTTACCAAAGTTTCCGGTAATCATGGCGAACAGAATAATCCAGCAAAGGATTAGTATATGATTGCGTTTGAAGTTATTGAGTAATAACTGAATCGGGAATGAGTAAAATACTTTAGGTATAAAGAAGTAGAGTTTTCTCATGCCGTTATTTCTTCAAGATATGAAATTTAGATCATCTCTAAAAACTATGGGTTATGGTTCAAAATTCGTAACTCGTGGTTTGGTTTTTATCTTTTTCTGAGTTGAGTAAGACATTCTCCATTTATCGATCTTCCGCGGGTTCCGGTAAAACCCGAACGCTGGCAAAAGAGTATTTAAAATTAACGCTACGCTCGCGGGCCGATTATTTTAAACACATATTGGCGGTAACCTTTACAAACAAGTCAACCCAGGAAATGAAGGACCGCATCTTGGCGTACCTGGACGACTTTGCCAACGCCCGCGAAAACGATCTTTCGGAGGAATTGCGAAAAGAACTTGGGTTAGATGCGTCCACATTTCAAATGTATGCACAGGAAGCGCTGGCCGAGATACTGCATAAGTATTCGCAGTTTTCAATCAGCACCATTGACGCCTTTTTCCAGAAGGTGATTCGCTCATTTACCCGCGAGGCAGGGTTGGTCGGGGACTATCGGCTGGAGGTGGAGCAGGAACCGGTGATGGAAGAAGTGATTGATAATTTAATTGACGAATTGGGTACCCACGAGCAACTGACTAAATGGGTGGTCGAGTTTGCCAACGAAAATCTTGTGAATGAACGGGCCTGGGATGTTCGCAGCAGTCTCATTAAATTTTCGGAAGAAATTTTTAAAGAAGAATATCGGGAGATTGAAGATCAGGTGGAGAAGATAACGTCTGCGGGAAATTTTTTTCCAGATTTGTTGACTACGCTTAGAAAGAGAAAATATGGATTTGTTAATACAGTAACCGCGAAGGCAAAAGAAGCAGTTGCTCTTATCGAGCAAAACGGATTGACAAGCACTGATTTTAAATATGCAGGCGGAGGGGTGTTTGGCTGGTTTCAGAAGATTTCAAGAATAAGTACCGTTAGCGATTTTAATGAAAAAGAGATCGGGAAGCGGCCGTACGGAGACTATCAGATCAGTAAGAATTTTCCGAGTAAAGATACCCCGCACGCAGGCCTGATGATAAAACTGGCGAGTGAGAAGCTAATTCCAATTTTGATTGACTTGCTTGCCTATCGTGAAGAAAATTACAAAACGGCTATTTCTGCCGATGTCGCACTAAATAACTTTTACTCGTTTGGATTGATCATCGATATTTCGCGGAAGCTGAAGGAATATAAAGAGGAGAATGGTCTCATGCTGCTGGCCGATGCGCCCCGTTTTTTACAAGGCGTGATTCAGGATAGTGATACACCTTTTATTTATGAAAAGGTTGGCTCGTTTTACCGCAATTACCTGATCGATGAATTTCAGGACACCTCGGGGTTGCAATGGAAAAATTTTCTGCCCTTACTTACCAATGGCCTGGATCAGGGCTTCCCAAGCATGGTGGTGGGGGATGTAAAGCAAGCTGTGTATCGCTGGCGCGGAGGCGATCTCAATTTATTGCAACAACAGGTAGAAAAAGATGTAGGACCTCACCGGATAAATACGCAGGAACTCAATCATAATTACCGGAGTGCCAGGGCCATTGTGTCCTTTAATAATTTATTATTTAAATCGCTGGCATCGCTTGTCGCAGCCGAAACTGGAAAAGAAATTTCGGTCGCTGCCTACCAGGATGTGGAACAGCAACTTCATAAAAAGGAACCAGGCTTTGTGTCCATCGAGGTAATTAAAGGCGAAACAGACCGTACATGGCGAGACGCTGCGCTGGAGCGGATACCCAGGCAGCTTGAAAAATTACAGGGGTTGGGAGTGTCGTTGAAAGACATTGCCATTCTGGTTCGGGAAAACAGAGATGGCCAGCAGATTGTTAAGTATTTGCTTGACTATAAAACTTCGGATAGAGCAAAGCAAAGCTGCCGCTACGAGGTTGTTTCCAACGAATCATTACGACTGGATGGGGCGGGTTCTGTAAATCTGCTTATCAGTGCATTGCGCTATTTATTAAACCCCGAAGATGCCATTGCCCGTGCGCAACTGGGGTACGAGTATTCGCGGTTGTTGGGGGAAGACCGACTGCTCACAGAAGTTTTTACAGTGGCCAATCAGGTTGACTTTGAAAATAGCCTGCCGGAGTTATTTGCCGGACAAAAAGCTGCGCTAAAGAAAATACCTCTGTATGAACTTACGGAAACGCTGATCGAGATATTTTCATTGGGAAAAGCCACAGGAGAGTTTAGCTATTTGCAATCTTTTCAGGATTTGGTACTTGAGTTTACAAGTCGCGAACGCAACGATATTGGCGTATTTCTTGAATGGTGGGAGGAGGTTAAAGGCAAGCGATCCATTCAGGTATCAGGGGAAGTGGATGCAGTTCAGATTCTTACCGTACATAAATCAAAAGGCCTGCAGTTTAAGTATGTAATTATTCCGTTTTGTTCGTGGGAATTAGATCATGGCTTCGGTCGCAATCCAAATTTGTGGGTGAAAGCCCAGGAAGTACCTTTTGATAAAGCGGGATACTTGCCTGTAAAGTATTCCAGCATTTTGGACGAGACCTTGTTTGCTGATTATTATCAGGAAGAGCGTAGTCGAAGTTATCTGGACAATCTCAATTTATTATACGTTGCCCTTACCCGGGCCGAGCATGGCTTGATAGTGATGGCTCCTGATGCCGGTAAGAAAAATGTAGGCCGATTATTGATTGATGGATTGCAACAATCAATCGAATTGCAGCGGGGGTGGGATGGAGCAAGGGAAACCTGGCAAGCCGGTGAATGGACAGCGGCTATTGAAAAGAAATTAAACCGGGTGGCTACGTCTGTTGAATTAACTCAATATGCATCCACGAGTTGGCGCAAGCAGTTGGTGATTCGTCAAACCGCCAAAGGCTACTTTCAAAAGACAGAAAGCGAAACGTTTCAGAAGATCCGCTATGGAATTCATATCCACTCTATTTTAAGTAAGGTGAAATATAAAGAGGAGTGGCAGCAGGTATTGGCCCGCCTTGCAGACGAAGGTCTGATTTCTGAAGAAGAAAAACCCCGGGTGTCAGAGTTGCTGGAGGAGTTACTGGCAAATCCCTTGATTTCATCCTGGTTTTCCAAGCCCTGGAAAGTGCGTACCGAAGTTCCCATAATTTTACCAGGCGGGGGCGACAATCGCATGGATCGTTTATTAACTTATGAAAAGAAAGCGGTGATTATCGATTTCAAAACCGGTGACCCCACCAAAGCCGATCAACATCAGGTGTTGGAATACATAAACATCCTGCATCAAATGCACTTTACAGAGGTGGAAGGATTTCTGCTCTATACCAAAACGGGCGATGTAGTTTCTGTGCCACCGGGAAAGATAAGCCAGAGTAAAAAGAAAGACGATCAGCAATTAGGATTAGGATTTTAACATGGAATCATTTCTACGAGAGTTAGCCAAACACCTGAATAGCGAAAATCCAACATGGGATGGTGTAACGCTTGTGTTTCCAAATCGAAGAGCCGCCCTGTATTTCCGGAAACATGTAAGTGAAATTATTTCGAAACCGCTGTTTGCTCCGGACCTGATTACCATTGAAGATTTTATTTCGGAAATGGCCACCGCGCGTGTGCCCGACAAATTGGAATTGGTTCATCGCTTGCATGCGTGTTACCAACAAATAGTCACAGCTGGATCGGGTGTTCGAAGTGAACCGTTCGATCAGTTTTATTTTTGGGGCGATATGTTGCTACGCGATTTTGATGAGATCGATAAGTACCTCGTCAATGCGGAACAACTTTTCAAAGACCTTCGGAATCAAAAAGAACTTGATTCCAGTTTTGATTATCTCACCGATGAACAACGCGCGTTTCTCAGAGAATTCTGGAGCAGCTTTGATGAAACCCTGAGCGAAAATAAAAAGAAGTTTATTGAAGTCTGGATAAAACTGTATGAGCTCTATAAAACCTTTCGTACACAGTTAGCTGCAGAAGGCCTGGCTTACGAAGGTATGCTTCACAGAAATGTAGCTGAGGCGATTAAGAC
>JAEUUB010000256.1 GCA_016787745.1 Cyclobacteriaceae bacterium | reverse complement strand
TGGAATTTTGTAACCAATGGTCGTGCAAAAAATGTAGGGTGGCGTATCGATCATTTTTTAGTGCCCGATAAAATCTTACCCAACGTAAAGGATGCTATGATCTACGATGAATATCACGGTTCGGATCATTGCCCGGTGGGGTTGAAAATAAATCTATAAAGCAATTCCTACTTGTAACCCAATTTTTGGCATGATTCCCTGGTACGCAGGATCGGTAATATCGGTATACGAGGAATAATAGTAGTTATTTAAGTTTGAGTTACTGGATCGGGTTATATCCGACCATTGAATACCCCCACCTACATAGGCATCGATATAAAGTACGTTCCATAATGTTCTATGCACACCAATTGTAAAACCGGTACCCCAATTCTTAATGGATTCCTCAACATTGACTATGTAGTTAGTCTGCTGGCCGGTGGTGGGGTCGTATGAGAAGTAAGTAAAATCACCGTTGTTATTATAGGAAGCACCCTGCAAATAACCACTAAAGTAAATGCCTTGTAAGTATGTCTTGCCTTTTCGGGTTATATAATTTTGAAGCGGACTAATGTATTTACGATATTGAAATTCGCAGCCCAGACCTTTGTAGAAAGCTTCCCCATAATAAAAAGGTTGATTGGAATTGTTGCTTTCAAACCTTCCATAGAGATATACAGTGTAACTCTTTGTTTTTTTCTTATTAAAAATTTCGGTTCCAACTTTTAAAGTGTTTTCAGTAAAATTTTGTGGAGCCACTTTAAATAAGGCTCTGGGCAGGGGTAGCAAGGGTTGCTCCTGACCTCTTACAAAGAGTGAGAATAGAAGCAAAGGCAGGATGATGGCTTTCATAGAATTATTGATTATGATCTTGTAAACGAAGCCTTCTGAACCGTAGTATATCCTTATTATAAAATAATAGAAGGACCTCGATTTTATTGAATCCGTTCAATCTGCGCGCCAAGCTTCTTCAAACGGGCTTCAATATCCTGGTAACCCCGGTCAATCTGCTCCACATTGGAGATTTCACTTTCGCCTGAAGCAGAAAGCGCAGCGATAAGCAAAGCAACGCCTGCCCGTATATCGGGCGATGACATTTTAATTCCGCGCAATGGATTTTTTCTATCCAGCCCAATCACCGTGGCACGATGCGGATCATTTAAAATAATCTGCGCCCCCATATCGATTAGCTTATCAACAAAAAACAACCGGCTTTCGAACATTTTTTGATGAATGAGTACGGTGCCCTTGGCCTGAATGGCAACAACCAAAACAATGCTGATTAAGTCGGGCGTGAAGCCCGGCCAGGGTGCATCGGCAACGGTAAGAATGGATCCATCAATAAAGGTTTCAATCTCATACCGATCTTGAGCCGGAATATAAATGTCGTCACCCCGAAATTCCATCTTGATCCCTAATCGCCTGAATATTTCAGGGATAATCCCTAACATATCAATGCGACAATTCTTAATTGTAATTTCCGACTGAGTCATTGCGGCCAGTCCGATAAAACTCCCAATCTCGATCATGTCGGGAAGAAGGGTGTGCTCGGTGCCACCTAACTTCTCAACACCTTCTATAATTAATAAGTTAGATCCTATGCCAGAGATTTTTGCACCCATTCGATTTAACATGGCGCAAAGTTGTTGCAGATAGGGTTCGCACGCTGCGTTGTAAAGGGTAGTTGTTCCCTTGGCAAGCACCGCGGCCATTAAAATGTTGGCTGTTCCCGTAACCGAGGCCTCATCCAACAGCATATATTTACCCTGCAAATGCGATGCGTCTATATGAAAAAGATTGTCTTCACTTTCGTATTTGAACTTGGCACCCAGATTTTGAAATCCTATAAAGTGTGTATCTAGTTTTCTCCGGCCAATTTTATCGCCCCCGGGTTTTGGTATGCTGGCTTGTCCAAAGCGCGCTAAGATAGGACCCAGCAACATAACGGATCCACGCAAGGCGGCAGCCTTCGCTTTATATTCAGTCGTTTCTAAAAACTTTGTATTAATGTTGGCAGCTGTAAAGCGATACGAACCCTTGCCTAACTTTTCAACCTGACAGCCCAGATCACCCAGCAGGTTGATTAGTTTATTGACATCAACAATATCGGGAATGTTATGTATCGTTACTGGCTCTGAAGTGAGCAGGGGAGCACAGATTACTTGCAGGGCTTCGTTCTTGGCTCCTTGTGGTGTGATTTCTCCCTTTAACCGAAGACCACCCTTGATCTTGAACGAACTCATTGATCTCTTCTGCGATGAGAGTTGTGGCG
>JAEUUB010000246.1 GCA_016787745.1 Cyclobacteriaceae bacterium | reverse complement strand
CTGGTTTGTTCTTTCGAAAATAATTCTGTTGTTATTTCTCCATCTTCATTGCGATGAATCAGCACATGCTTTGGAGCCGGAATAAGGCAGTGTTGAATACCTCCATATCCGCCAAGCGATTCCTGATAAGCGCCTGTATGGAAGAAGCCGATGTAAAGCGGCTCCTCATCGGTAATCATTGGTAAGAAAACTTCCCCGGTGTGTGCCTCCGAGTTATAGTAATCGTGGCTATCGCAGGTAAGGCCCCCAATGTTTACTTTATGATACGGGTCATCCCACTTGTTAATAGAAAGGAGAATATATTTTTGATTGAGTCCCCACACATCCGGTAAGTGGGTGATGAACGAACCATCAATCATATACCACAACTCTTTATCGTTCTGTAGCTTCTGATCTACCATCGAATACAACACCGCGCCACTTTCGCCAACCGTAAAACTTCCAAACTCAGTAAATATGTTAGGTACAGGAACATTATTCTTTTCACAAATCCATTTGATGTTTTCTACGATTTGCTCGATCATGTATTTGTAATCGTACTGAAAAGTTAAGGAAGTTTTAATGGGAAAACCTCCGCCAATGTCAATTGAGTCAAGAGTATCACACACTTTCTTCATTTCACAATATTTGAAAATGAATCTGCTCAATTCACTCCAGTAGTAGGCGGTATCCTTAATTCCTGTATTAATAAAGAAGTGGAGCATTTTAAGCGAAGCTTTTCCGCTGGGCTGTATCTTTTCTTTATACAACGGTAAAATATCACTGTACCGGATGCCTAACCGGCTTGTATAAAATTCAAACTTAGGCTCTTCATCGGCAGCCACGCGAATTCCCACCTGATAAGGGCGGTTAACATTCTTTTCGTACGTATCAATCTCACTTAAATTATCAAGAATGGGAATGCAGTTAAAACCATCGTTGAGTAAATCAGTAATGTATTCTTTGTACTTGGGCATCTTAAAACCATTGCAAAGAATATAAGTTTCTTTAGAAATTTTATTGCGTTCGTACAGGGAGCGCACGATAGGAATATCAAAGGCTGAGGATGTTTCAATATGAACATCATTCTTCAACGCTTCCTCCAGAACAAAATCGTAGTGTGAAGATTTCGTGCAATAGCAATACGTGTATTTGCCATTGTATTTGAAACGTTCAATGGCATTATCAAACGTGGCCTGTGCAAACCGGATATTTTCACTTATCCGGGGCAGATAGGTTACCTTAAGGGGTGTTCCGTATTCTTTAATGATGTCCATCAGGGGTACATCGTTAAACAACAACTCATGGTCGCGCACTTTAAACTCTCTTTGTGGGAATTCAAAGGTCTGTTCGATCAACTCGCGGTAACTCTTCATTTCTTGGTTGTTCGTTATACGTTTTGTGGCTGCTGGCTTGACCCTTAACTGATAACGATAAACGTATAACCATCAACCAAAATTGAGGTGCAATATTGTGATAATTTTGCCATCTTTGCAATACACAAAACCTCTATGGATAATCACATTTCCTGCATGATTTTCGTACCGGTCCCCCCGGATGTACATGCTATGCCTGACATCTAAGGGCGGGAATAAGGTTGTTTTTGATCGTTTTTTAGATTTATCCAGTTGTTTGCAAAGTATTAATTTGAAGTTCCCGTGAAAGAGATAAAGATTATTGAAGTTAAATCCGAGATCGGGGCAGGCACCCGCGGGGCCAGTCTGGGCGTAGAGGCAATTAAAATTGCCAGTCTTGACTTAAAATCAGATTTGTTTAAAAAAGTTGACTCTATTGAAGTAGAGAATGTGAATGAACTGCTTTTTGATGGCGCAGAACATGCGTATGCAAAGTTTATCGATGGTGTTTTGATTATGGAAGAGCGCGTATGCCTGGAGGTATATGAGCAAATATTTGATGATTATTTTCCGCTGATAATGGCCGGTGATCACTCGACCGCTTACGGCACCATGGCCGGTATAAAAAAAGCGTTTCCGAAAAAACGCTTGGGTGTAATCTGGATTGACGCGCATGCCGATATGCACACCCCCTTTACAACTCCTTCTGGAAATATGCATGGAATGCCGTTGGCTATGGCTTTCGGTTTTGATAATCTTGAGTGTAAAGTGAATGATCCACGCGGAGAAACGCTTGACTATTGGGAGCAGATAAAGAATGTGGGCATGCAAGGCCCTAAAATTTCAACCGATGACATTGTATTTATTTCTGTTCGCGACTTCGAAAAGCCCGAGAACTATCTCATCAATAAATACAACATGAATTTTATCGAAGTGGAAGATGTGAAGAAGGCCGGTGCACAAGCCATCGCGAAAAAAGCTTTGCAAATGCTTGACCACTGCGATCTGATTTATGTCTCATTTGATGTGGACTCCATTGATAGCCGGTTTTCTACGGGTACAGGTACCCCCGTACCTAACGGACTTACCGTAGAGGAGGCAAAAGTATTGAATGCTGAACTTTGCAAGGATGCCCGCGTATGCGCATGGGAAATAGTGGAAGTAAACCCAACCCTGGATACCGAGAACCGCACGGCTGAAAGCGCCTTTGAAATTCTGGAGGCTTCTGCCAAATCCATTATCAGCAGGCCTGTGATGGTTGCTTAATTATTTTTTTCTTCCGCCAGCTTGGTGAGCGCCTTAATAGTACTCAAGAGATTACTGCGTACCACCGGATCGGTAAACATGCGCGGGATATTGCTGGGCATGGAGAGTATTCGATAAGTAACATTTACTTGCCTGGGCGATACCTGCTCAAACAGCCAACTGCCGGTCAACTCCATTCGGGCCACTCCATTTTTTAAAGGAGCGAGTTTCGGGTCGGAGACCGACTGAAAACGTATGAAGACTTTCTTGTCAGGCACCTTTTCAATCAATTGATATTTTAGAAAGTGATCCTGATCGCTTACAGGCCAGGGTATATCGTGATAGGAATACTCGAGCCAATAGGCAGTGTCCCCTGGGAAAATTTTAAATTCAGTCACGTGGGTTTGCCAGTTTTTGACTTGCGTTTCATCCTGAAGAATATCGATTAATTCATGAATGGTAGTGCGAACCGTAAACTCACTTTTTATTTCCCGAGCCTTGACAGCCGGAACCTTATCAGGAAAAGTAACCCAACGTTCATAAATAAAAACGGGAGAATCACTTTTTACCAAATCGAACACTTCTAGTTTAGATATTTGAGCGTTTAATAGTGTATTGAAAAAAAACAGAATGGAAATGCCTGCTGCCCGGCAAATGTATTTATGAAATAAAGTGCTATTTACGGAAGACATTTCTAAGCCTGATAATATAGTTTCAATCTAAGACAATTTCAAAAGCAAATACCCTGTCTCTCGGTAAAATGAATAAAGTAAAACCTGAAAGGTAGCATTGCAGGCTTACTGCTTATGCGTATTTTCGCATCAAATTTTGAATTTATTATGAGCCAAAACCGACCCATCTCAGCATTTATTGAAAAGAATTACCTTCATTTTAATGCAGCGGCCCTTGTTGATGCAGCCAAAGGGTATAAAAAACATATTTCTGAGGGCAAGAAGATGTTGGTTTCTCTCGCGGGTGCTATGAGTACAGGCGAGTTGGGGATCAGTTTTGCTGAAATGATTCGTCAGGATAAAGTGCATATTATTTCTTGTACCGGTGCTAACCTGGAAGAAGACATCATGAATCTGGTCGCGCATTCTCATTACAAGCGCATTCCAAATTACAGAGATTTAACCCCTGAACAAGAGTGGGAATTACTGGGGAATCATTTAAACCGGGTTACCGATACCTGCATTCCCGAAGAGGAGGCATTCCGCAGACTGCAATCGCATTTATTTAAGGTCTGGAAAGACGCAGAGGACAAAGGGGAACGTTTGTTTCCGCACGAGTTTATGTTTCGCATGATAAACAGTGGCGACTTAAAACAGTATTATGAGATTGATCCAAAAAATAGCTGGATGATAGCCGCTGCCGAACGAAACATGCCTATGGTTGTGCCGGGCTGGGAAGACAGCACGATGGGAAATATTTTTGCATCCTATGTGTTAACAGGAGAGTTAAAAGCCTCTACCATGAAAAGCGGAATTGAATACATGGTTTGGTTGGCCGATTGGTATACCAACAATGCAGGCGAACACGGTATTGGGTTCTTTCAGATTGGTGGTGGTATTGCGGGCGACTTCCCGATTTGCGTGGTGCCTATGTTACATCAGGATCTCGAACGGGATGCCGTTCCCTTCTGGAGTTACTTCTGCCAGATAAGCGATTCTACAACCTCGTATGGATCGTATTCCGGTGCCGTGCCTAACGAAAAAATAACGTGGGGCAAATTAAGTATTGAAACTCCAAAGTTTATTGTAGAGAGCGATGCGACTATCGTGGCGCCTTTGATGTTTGCTTATATTCTTGATATGTAGTCGATCGTAAATAGTCAATAGTCCTTAGTATTGGCGTTGACTATCAACTATCAACTATGGACTATTTACTACCATGAATTTAGATCTCACGCTCCGTTCTGAAATACAAAAAACCGTTGCGGTTTTGTTCCATCAATCGGTAGAACAGCTGCAACTGCAACCTACCAATGTTGAGTTTGAAGGCACGCATACATTGGTTTGTTTTCCGCTCACAAAAATTTCAAAAAAGAAACCCGAAGAGACGGCCCAGGCAGTAGGAGAATATTTGCAAGCACATTCCGGGCTGGTTAGCAAGTTTAATGTGGTTAAAGGCTTTCTTAATTTAAGTATTAAGGATGAGGTTTGGGTGAAAGTATTTGAAGGTATTTACGCAGATAAGTCTTTTGGTATTATACAACCCTTGGGAAAGGAGATTATGGTGGAGTACTCTTCTCCTAATACCAATAAGCCTTTGCATTTAGGGCACTTGCGAAATAATTTTTTAGGCTATTCCGTAGCTGAGATTTACAAAGCGCTTGGTTATACCGTTCATAAAGTTCAAATCATCAATGATCGGGGCATTCACATTTGTAAGTCGATGGCAGCCTGGAAATTATATGGCCATGGCGAAACTCCCGAGAGCAGCGGCTTGAAAGGCGATAAGTTGGTAGGTAAATATTATGTAGAGTTTGACAAAAAATTTAAAGCCCAATGCAAAGAGCTTGAAGAAAAGGGAGCCACCAAAGAAGAGGCAGAGAAGCAAGCCCCGATTATGAAACTGGCGGTGCAAATGCTGCAACAATGGGAACAGAAAGATCCGGAGACATGGAAACTCTGGAGCACAATGAATGGCTGGGTATATACAGGCTTTGATGCTACATACAAACGAATGGGTGTCGATTTCGAGAAACTTTATTACGAATCGACCACCTACTTATTGGGTAAAGAAGAAGTACTTCGTGGAGTAGAGCAAGGTGTATTCTTTAAGAAAGAGGATGGTTCCGTTTGGGTTGATCTTACCGCGGATGGCCTTGATCAAAAAGTGTTGTTGCGCAGCGATGGCACTTCGGTATACATGACGCAGGATATAGGTACAGCTATTTTGCGCTTTCGCGATTTTCCAAAAATAGAAGGCCAGGTGTATACCGTTGGAAATGAACAGGAGTATCATTTCAAAGTGTTGTTTTTGATTTTAGGAAAACTTGGCTACGCGTGGGCGAAAAAGTGTTATCATCTTTCGTATGGCATGGTTGATTTGCCCACCGGCAAAATGAAAAGCCGCGAGGGTACGGTGGTGGATGCCGATGATCTGATGGAAGAGATGGTGGAAGAGGCGGCCAAACAAACGCGAGAATTGGGTAAGATCGATGAAATGACCGAGCAGGAAGTAAACGACCTTGCGGAGATGATTGGCCTGGGTGCATTGAAGTTCTTCCTGCTGAAAGTCGATCCGAAAAAACGAATGATGTTCGACCCAACTGAGTCGATTCAGTTGCAGGGGCACACAGGTCCATTCATTCAATATACCCATGCGCGGATAAAATCCATTTTACGCAAAGCCGAGTCATTGAATATTTCTCCGGCCGTACAAGATGTTGTTTCATTGGAACCTGCGGAACGTGAGGTGATTTTCAAAATCAATCAATACACTACTAAACTTCAGGAAGCGGGCCGTGAGTTTTCTCCCGCCATTGTTGCTAACTACGCGTATGAATTGGCTAAAGAATATAATCAGTTCTATCAGGCTATTCCTATTTTTAATGAGAGCGACCCTGCCAAATTAAGGTTTAGAATAGCTTTCTCCCAAATAACAGCCAACACAATTGAAAAAGCGATGGCTGTTTTGGGAATCCGGGTTCCGGATAAAATGTAATTGAAGTATGAATTATTTGCTGAGCGGGGAAGAAACAGATCGGCTAATCTTTCGTAAGATTCAAGAATCAGATTTTAACGAGTGGTTAAAATTCTTTGTTGATCCCAGCACATCCATTCATTGGGTCGAAGAGAGGAAATCACCCCAAGATGCTTGCGCAGCCTGGTATCAAAAACAATTTTGGCGATATGAAAATCAAATGGGTGGGATGAACGCTTTGATTGAGAAATCAAGTGGTCGATTGATTGGGCATTGTGGTTTGTTGGTTCAAACGGTGGATGGTCAACCCGAATTGGAAATTGGCTATTCATTACTTTCGGAATTTTGGGGAAAAGGCTATGCGAGCGAGGCAGCCACGAAATGCCGCGACTATGCATTTCACAATGA
>JAEUUB010000242.1 GCA_016787745.1 Cyclobacteriaceae bacterium | reverse complement strand
GACAAAAATTCGGATGTTTCACGGTTAATTGATCGGTTGTTAATAAAAGAGCTCGTAGCAAAAAATCAATGCCCAAAAGACAAGCGCGCATCCGACATTGCCATTAGTGAATCGGGCCTTGAACTCCTGAGCAAGTTAGACACTGCCATTAACAAACTTGATCTCCAACTTATAGGCCTTTCGGATGAGGATGCCGTTGCCCTGAGCAGTCTGCTTGATAAGAGTCGTTCTTAGATTTTCGCATACTCTTCTTTTACAAAATCCATTAGCTCTTTTATGTAAGCGCGGCTAAAATCAAAACGGATATCGGCTGCCCTGTATATTTCAGGGATGGTGGTAAGGTTTCCAAGTTTAAGAGCCTTCATATAACTCTGCAACCCCTTCTTATTATTCTGTTTGTAGTTACGCCATAATGCAATAGCACCGAGTTGCGCCATCCCATACTCTATATAATAGAAAGGCACTTCATACAAATGAAGTTGTTTCTGCCATAAAATATCCCGATTTGCTTCCAGCCCACTCCAATCCGTAACGGAATCCGAAAAGCGAGCCATTACTTTATTCCAAATTTGTGTGCGTTCTTCCGAATTATGATTGGGCTTTTCGTAAAGTTCGTGCTGAAATTGATCGATAGTAGCCACCCAGGGAAGCGTTTCAATGATATCTTCTAACTGCTCGCGTTTCGCGCGTTTTAAATCCTCCAAATCCGGAAAGAAAATATCCCAGGTATCCATCGAAATTAATTCCATCGACATCGAGGCCAACTCCGCTACTTCCATGGGGGGAGATTTAAAATCCGCCAGGGGCAAATCCTTGGTTAAAAAGTTATGGACGGCATGACCTCCTTCGTGCATGATGGTTGTCATATCACGCATGGTAGACGTAGCGTTCATAAAAATAAATGGCACACCAATCTCACTCAGTGGGTAATTATATCCACCCGGGGCCTTTCCCTTCCTGGATTCCAAATCAAGGTGCCCCATCTCTTTCATAATAGCAAGGCATTGGCCTAAGAAAGGATCCAGCCTCTTAAAACTCTCAATTGATTTCGCTGTAAGATCTTTTCCATTTTCAAAAGCTTTCAGCGGTTCACGCCCCAACGGATCCACTGCCTTATCCCAGGGACGAAGATCCGGCACCTGCAGTTGCTGCTTTCTTTCAAGACTCAGATCATTTAAAATAGGCACAACATCTTCCGCGATGGCCTCGTGAAAATTAAAACAATCCTGTGGTGTATAGTCAAACCGGCCATACGATTTAAACATGTAATCGCGAAAGTTCTTCATATCCGCGTTAAGCGCAACCTGATGGCGCAGGGAAATAAGGCTTGAAAATAATTCATCAAGAACTACCCTATCCTTGCTTCTACGTTCAGCTATTTTTTCATAAACCATCTTGCGCCTGGTGCGATCGGTCGATTGTAAAATAACCCCCGCTTGCTGAAGCGTTAGCTCTTCCCCATCTATATTCACCGTCATGGCACCCGACAACTGCCCGTACTTCTGGGTTTCAGTATTGATCTTAGTGAACAAAGCGATATTCGCTTCCCGGAATAATTCAATATCCTTCTTTACGTTTCTGATTAAGATTGAAAAGCCGGGCTCTGATTCCAGCGATTGTAAGAAAGGGGACGAAGCCAATTTCTTATTGAGTTGGTCCGAAAAGGGCGCCATGTGCGGTTGAATATTCTCTACGAAATCCTGATAGCGTTTACTGTAGGATTCATTGTCCGTGTAGCAAGTCATTTTAATATAGCGCCACCCTAAATCCTCACTTATAAAGGACTCGAGTTCGCTACGGTCGGCAAGCCATTGCCGCAGGGCTTTCGAATCCTCAATAGGTCGCGAAACCAGATTCTCAAAATAGGGTTTCAATATCTCCCATGTACTAATTTCAAACTGCTCTGGCAAGAACTTACGTTGAGGTCGTTGGGGTATCTCTATTACTTCAGCCATCATTCATTATTTGAAGGCAAAATAGTAATAACCTCCCTATTTGACCACCCAATCGAATATTGCAGAGATTTTATTTTATAAATTCGGGTTGTAATTTTTATCCCGTTCTGCCCGATGAGTTTATACTACTTCCTATCCTGGATTGGATTTCCCTTATTGACCCTTATTTTTTATGGGCTTTTCTTTCTACAGCTAAAAGCAGCCATTGAAAGGACAGCCTGGAGTTCGGACAAAAAACAAAAGTGTAGAAATAGAATAGTGGTGGGATTCATTCTCTGGGGGATAGTAGTCAGTGTAGCGTCCTTATCGGGGTTCACCGGCAACTTTTCCTTTTTCCCACTTAATGCAATGCCCCTATTAGGCATTCCACTAATCACAACACTTATTCTATTATTCACATCTGCTACAAAAGACATTTTAACTCAAATTTCCATTGAATCGATAACCATCCTTCAGGTTTTCAGGGTCTTTGTTGAAATTATTCTTTGGCTCTTGTTCATTCAGAATCTGCTTCCGGAACAAATGACCTTTGAAGGTCGAAACTGGGATATCCTGGCCGGTTTATCTGCCTTACTGGCTGCGCGGTTCTTCGTAAAACGAAAAAGTTTAATGATCGCCTGGAACATTTTTGGTCTGGCGTTATTGATAAACATCGTTACCATTGCATTGCTATCCATGCCAACGCCTTTCCGGTACTTTCACAATGAACCATCCAATACTCTTGTCACCCATTTTCCATTTATTTTCCTACCCACATTTCTGGTTCCCCTCGCTTACATTCTGCATCTTCTGTCGCTGCGCAAGTTGTTCATGAAACCATAGTCCAATCTTTTTCTTAACTTCCAACGGAAAACTTGAAGCAAATGAAATACGTACTCTTACTGGCTGCCTTGGTCACGGCCTGTGCTACAAAAGAAACAAAAACCATAGGCAGTATTGAGCGAATAGATGCCGGGCTTGACAACCTGATTTCAAAGGATGCTTCCATAGAAATTTTAGGAGAAGGATTTACGTGGAGTGAGGGACCCGTTTGGGTGGAGAAAGAAAACATGTTGCTTTTTTCGGATGTTCCTGAAAACGTAATCTATAAATGGACAGAAGAAAAAGGTGTCGTTCCTTATTTAACTCCTTCGGGCTTTACAGGAACTGAAACTACTTCGCGTGAACCTGGATCCAATGGGTTGGTTCTTCATAATGACTCCCTGATCCTTTGCCAGCATGGCGACCGTAGAATTGCCAGAATGAATTCCTCCCTAGATAATCCAATAGCAAACTTTAGTACGGTAGCTTCAACCTACGAAGGGAAGCGATTCAGTAGTCCCAACGATGCTGTGTTTAAAAGCAATGGCGATTTATTTTTTACAGATCCTCCGTATGGGCTTGGACAACAAAATGATGATCCGGAAAAAGAACAACCTCAGAATGGTGTTTATCGGGTTTCATCAACAGGAATTGTTTCTCTGCTGGTCGACTCCCTTACCCGACCCAACGGAATTATATTTTTACCGGGTGAAAAGAAATTCATCGTTGCCAACTCCGATCCTGAAAAAGCAATCTGGTATGAGTTTGAGTTAAATGACAAAGATTCGGTTCAGCAAGGTCGTATTTTTTACAACGCTACTTCCTATGTTGGAACCGAAAAGGGTTTGCCCGATGGGCTTAAAGCCGATAAAAACGGAAATATTTTTGCGAGCGGACCTGGTGGTATTTGGATCTTCAACCAAACGGGAACTGTTTTAGGGAAAATAAAGATACCGGAAGCAACCGCAAACTGCGCTTTGTCGCCAGATGAAAAGACCTTGTACATCACTTCGGATATGTATTTGTTGCGCCTTAGAATGCGAGACTAACTATGGAGTTACTTATTACCACGCTCGGCTGGATAGGATCCTTTGAAGTAATTACTGCCTATGCGCTTAATAGCTATCAAAAAGTAAAATCAG
Source organism: Cyclobacteriaceae bacterium (assembly GCA_016787745.1). Lineage (GTDB taxonomy): Bacteria > Bacteroidota > Bacteroidia > Cytophagales > Cyclobacteriaceae > ELB16-189. Next base: position 968 of record JAEUUB010000242.1, on the reverse strand, counting down.
ATTCCATTACTTTTCAGGTATTGAATTTAACAGGGGCCATATTTTTAATTATCAATAGCATTTATAAACAAGCGTATCCCTTCACGCTGATTAATGCAGTATGGTCTGTTATTGCTATCGTGGCGCTTGCAGGCATAATAAAAAAGCGAACTAACCATAAAAAACATGCTTAACTATCTTCTTAATAAATGGCGCGAGCGCAAAGCCAAAAAAAATTTTAAAGAATATGAGTTCAAGGAAGTTACTTTTAACCTGACCAAAGAAGGGCCTGTGCAATACGCACAATGGCTTCATCCCGGAGAATTTGGCAATGTAGTTACACAGGAAAATGTAGACTTCTATAAACAGTTTATAAACAAAGGAGATTTTATAATTGACGTAGGTGCCAATGAAGGCGACACCACGGTACCGATGGCCCTCGCGGCTGGCGAAACCGGAACAACCCTTGGATTTGAACCAAATCCGCATGTGTTTAAGATTCTGAAAGTGAATGCAGCCTTCAATAAATCGAAAACCAATATTGTGCCTCTTAATTTTGCGGCTACCGCACAGGATGGCGAGTTTACTTTTGGTTCAGGCGATCCTTCGTATGGAAATGGGGGCATTGTGGGCTTTACACACAATCGAAAAAGAAATACCCGGTATACTTTTCAGGTGATTGGCAAAAATCTTGAGCAATACTTGCGGAAGAATTACAGCGATCAACTTTTAAAGTTAACGTTTATAAAAATTGATGCGGAGGGATACGATAAGGAAATCTTAAAAACAATTCCAGGAATTATTGATGACTATCGACCTTATCTTGTAACGGAATGTTTTGGACCCGCTACCAACGCTGAAAAAGTTGAACTGTACGATATTCTTGTGGAGAAAAAGTATGTTCTGTATCGTTTAACTGATTTTACTTTGAAAGGTCATACCCGAATAAGTCGAAATGATATGACGGTTCGAAAGACCTATGATATACT
>JAEUUB010000230.1 GCA_016787745.1 Cyclobacteriaceae bacterium | reverse complement strand
GGTTACGGATAATCAGGGGGCTTCCGATTTTAACGATATCATTGTAAGAGTTGTTTCCTCTACAAATAACCTCCCTCCCGTGGTGGATGCAGGGCTTGACATTCGAATTTTCCTTCCCCAAAATACGCTCACCATTAATGCCAATGCCAGTGATGGGGATGGAACCATTTCTGCTTACCAGTGGTCAAAACTTGGGGGGCCTGCAGCAACCTTGGTTAATCCTACGGAGCAAAACCTTTCACTAACTAATTTAGTTGAAGGGGAATACACATTTCAGATTGCCGTAACCGATAACAATGGCGCTACTGTTTTTGACATCGTAAGAGTTGCGTTACTCCCATCCACCTTTGCGCCTCCTGTTGCGAATGCAGGCTCTGATCAGGAGATCACTTTACCTGTAAATCAGGTAAATATTACTGGTACAGCTACCTCCCCTAATGGATCCATTGTAAGCACCATTTGGACAAAAACCCTGGGCCCAACCGCTACCTTAACGGGTGCAACCTCTTTATCGCTTCAGGTTACCAACATGCTGGCCGGCACCTATGTTTTTACATTAAAGGTGACAGATAATAGTGGCAATGAAGCCTCCGATAATATTCAGGTGGTCGTTAAACCTGTGCCTCCTAATCAGGCACCGGTTGTGGACGCAGGGGATAATACAAATATTGCTTTGCCAACCACACAAGTAACTATAACCGGAGCTGCAATTGATTCTGATGGTAGCGTTGTTTCTCAAAAATGGACTCAACTTGCAGGGCCTTCCAACGCAACACTCCAAAATGAAACAACACTTACATTAACTGCCTCCAATCTGATTGCAGGAGCTTATACCTTCAAACTTGAAGCTCTGGATAATTTGGGTGCAATTGGTTTTAACTACGTAATTATTTTTGTCGCCCCGGAGTCCGGAACCGGCAATTTGCCGCCCATTGTCTTTGCAGGCGAAGATGTTGTCCTGATTCAACCAGACAATGAAGTTACAATAACGGGAACCGCGCTCGATCCTGAAGGAACGTCCATAACCGGTTTGGTTTGGGAACAAGTTCAAGGAGAATCTGTACCTTTTACTGTTTCCAACAGGACTGTACTACACGTGACCGACCTGATTGGAGGGTCTTATACTTTTAGACTCACAGCCACAGATGATGATCAATTAACTGCCAATGACGAAGTTCAAATTTCTGTCATTGAACAATCGGAAGAAATTCCCAAGTTCTTTTCACCCAATGGAGATGGCTATGGGGAAACCTGGGTAGTTCGCAATATTGATTCCTATCAGGTATGCGGGCTTGTAGTTTTTGCAAGATCGGGGCAAACCGTTTTAGAGACACGGCCCTATCAAAACAATTGGGATGGAACGTTTAATGGAAAACCCTTGAATGATGGAGATTACTATTATATCTTTAACTGTGATGACGGAAGAATAATAAAAGGTGCCTTGCGAATAATCCGATAGTAATATGATAATGATGGTTCTAAGGCGCCTTTGCTTATTCCTTTTGATTAGCTCCCCATTTTATTGCAATAGCCAGCAGTTTCCGCTCTATACACAATACATGTTTAATCCCTATCTGGTAAATCCATCCGCGCTTGCCCCGGTAAGAAAATCCGAACTGAATTTGTTATACAGACAACAATGGACCGGGATTGAAGATGGTCCTCAAACCGTTCAATTTGATTATCAGCATGCGCTTAACGATCGCATGGCTTTAGGGATTAATCTCTATAACGATAAGACTATTCTTTTATCCAATATTTCCACAATGGCAACCTTCGGGTATAAGGTTCCCCTGGCCACTGACCATGTATTGGGATTTGGTCTTTCTGCAGGATTTTTAACCAGCAGAATAAGGGTTGAAGATATTCCCGATGTCGATTCCAACGATCCGGTAATTTTAAATAGTTCCAATAACAGTTTTGCTTTTAACGGGGCTTTTGGTGTTAACTATACCTACCGGAACCTCATCGTTGGCGGATCATTAATACGATTGTTTGACAACAATAATTCCTCTGCGGACTCAGTTGACAATTTAGCTTTTAGCCAATTGAAAGATAAAATTGTATTTGCCGGTTACATCTTTCAATTATCTGAAACCTTTACCCTTCAACCCAATTTCTCTTACCGGTTTACTGCCGATAATCTTAACTTCTACGAGGCTTCAGCCATTTTTTCTTACAGAGAAATGATCAGTCTGGGGGGTGGATACCGTGAAAACTTTGGCCCTACTGCCATTGCCAGGGTAGCAATAAAAGATTTACAAATTGGTTTTGCCTACGACTTCCCTTCCACAAAGGCATCTGTTTCAACCGGAGGCACAAATGAAATACAGTTAAAATGGAGGTTTGGAAAGGTGATGGACAGGCCCGCAAAAAAAGAAAGAATTGCAGCAATACCTGAAGAGCCTGTTACCCATACAGAAGAAAAAATGCCTGAAGAAGAGGTGGAGGTCGCTCCAGCCATTCAACCAGAACCAGTAAATGTTGCAGAACCAACCATTACAATCCCTGAAGAGCAGATAGTTAAGCCAACAGAGAAACCAAAGCCTAATGAAGAAATTTTTAAACCCACTGATGAGCCGACAAGCGAATTCATCATGGTAGTGGGCTCATTCAACAGACGTTCAAATGCTGATAAACTGGTTAAGGAGTTATCCAAATTTGGGTATCAGGCTGAAACTTTGAAATCACCAGGCTCAGATTACTACTATGTTCATCTACCCGCATTTAAGACGGACAGTGTAACCCTTGAAAAAGTTCTTGAAATCAGGAAAGAAAGTCTTTTTAAGGATGCCTGGTTTAAGAAAATGGAGTAAGTCTAATTGCGCTTACGTTCATCCCTGAGATTAGTATCTGTAAATTTGACCATCTCCCAGTACTCTTGATCTTTTATAATTATATGATTCATTAAAGACACTTCGGGAGGAATCGTAATTGCTACACCTGATATTGTTTAAATCAATCACCGAATTATACAAATCGTCACTCATAAAAGGTTGTTTTGTATTTAACTCTACGGAAGTAAGTTTGTCCGCATAGGTGCTCTTATACTTTGGGGAGAGCCAAACTATAAATGGAATTTCCACCTCTGATCTTGTGTATGGTGGAACATAATCATGGCCAAGCTTTCCAATTTCATCATATACGTTCTCACCATGATCAGATAAATAAATAGAAGAGACAATTGATTCCGGGTTGTGTCGAGAATAAAAATCAAGTATATTAAAAACGCTGTCCACCATATAATCATTGTATAAAATAGAGTTATCATACTCATCAATAATTATATTCTTTGATGAACTTCCTGATTTGAATAATTCAAATGATGACGGGTATCTCTTATTGTATTCCATGTGATTACCCATTAAATGCATAATAACAAACTTACTTCCCTCGCCACTTTCAAGAATAGTCTTCAGGGGCTCAATGAGTGTTTCATCAAACCGGGTCGTATTAACATAATTGATTATTTTCTCATTGTCATAAAATAAAGAACTATCCGCTAATTTCGAAAGGTTGGTTATTGCATTATTCCAAATTCCACGAGGCTCCTGATTAGACAACCAATAAGTAGTGTGGCCCACAGAATGAAAAATATCAATAAGGTTTATGCTTCTTGATAAGGGAATTCTGTTATCCATATTAGATTCCGATAAAATAGTGAGAACAGCGGGCACTGTAACAGCGTATGGACTCACTACATCTTTAAACACAAAGATATCACTACGCTGACCGAGTTTGGGTGTTGTATTTCTTTTATATCCGTAAAGGGCCTGGTGATTCCTGTTGTTGGATTCACCTATAATAAGAACAAATATATTCTCTTTATTATTACTGATTTTGGCATCAGTGTTTATCAAACTTCTATTACCATCAAATAATCTAAATAATTCATTATGTGCTTTTAACTCTAAGCTGATTCTTAAGTTATAAGGTAGGATCATTTTTTTTAAGTGCGTTGTGAAAATAATAATCACCATTACCGAAAATGAAATCAAAGAGATTATACCAAGGAGTTTTATGTTGGTCTTTTCCCGCTCGAGAGGAGGTGGATTCCGGAACGAAAAAAAAGAGATTAATAAATATGGTAAAATTAGTAGTTGAAAATAATTCGAAGTGGCACTCAAGAATTCAATTGACTCATTTTTATTTGTTTCAGCCAAGGCAATCAAACTGTATGTGATGGGTAATTCCTTTGTCGTAGTAATGTGGAAAAGTATAAAAAATCCATCCAGAAATATAGCTGCAATTATCAAGTAATAGAATACATTTAATCTCGTAATAAGATATGGAATCATTAAAAGGGGTATCCAGCATAAGTAAACCAAACTCTCGTGCAGACGAAATAAATTATAATCAACCATGGCTATGACAAGTTGTCCATAACCAATCATAAGAAGCGCATATAAGGGGTATACTTGCCTAAGTATATCAAATGTTTTTTGAGAACCTCTAATCATTATTTGGACTGGTATAGCTTAACCTCTATTAACATAAAAGATACTTCTGATTAAAATATCAAAAAAAATCCTATGCTGAAAAAATCATTTGCAAATGATCGGATTTCTAAATCTTAGAATCCTTTATGATAGGATATGACAAGTATGTGTCCTTACTTTTTATCTTAATAATATAGAATCCATCCGCTAACTCATCGAGATTTAGATACCCCGAATTATTAATTGGATCGTACTTGATTTCGAATTGTCCCATCAACTGGCCCATACTATTGATTATGATAGCTCTCTCTTCTGATGTATCCGGACTTAAGCCCTTAATATGAATGGAGTTCCGGAACGGGTTAGGAAAAACACTCATGAATTCCTGTACATCTTCCAAACCCGTAATTGAAAATTTGATTTCGGTAATTGAACTGCAAGTCTCGTGAGCAACAACAAGTCCATAGATACCCGACTCGGAAGGCTTATAGGTTTTATCTACAGCTCCTGGAATCAATTCATTATTATAATACCATTGATTCCCGCTATCGTAATTTGAAACCAGCACTTCCCCTTTTTCAACGCTTATTACCGCATCCGGGTATCTGTTAATCACCCAATTCTCTTCCAGATAGTCAATTCCACATACCCCATTAACCCTAACTTTCAACACATTATTGCCGGATGGCAACAGGGAACCCGGCACCGGCAATGCC
>JAEUUB010000222.1 GCA_016787745.1 Cyclobacteriaceae bacterium | reverse complement strand
CGTAGTGCCGCACGACTACCTGATGCGCGAGTACACTGCCAAAGAAGAAGGGTATGTGTTTATGTATGTGAGCAACGAAAATGCTACCTTGGTAGACGTTTACTTTGATGATATTGTAATGACGCACACCAAAAGCAACGTAATTCAATACAACGAGTACTACCCTTTTGGTCTCCAAACAGCAAACTCATGGACACGCGAGAACACAACAGGCAATAACTTCTTGGGTAATGGCGGCACAGAGTTAAATGCAACTACTTCGGTTTACGATCTTCACTACCGTAACTACGATCCGGTACTGGGCAGAATGAATCAGGTGGATCCTTTGGCCAGTAAGTACGCATCATACACCCCATATAATTTTTCATTCAATGATCCGGTGTATTGGAATGATCCCAACGGAGCAGAGCCCACCAGCGATGGATGGAAGCGTATTCAAGAGAGCAGGAACTATGACATGGAACGCCATTACTACAACACGCATGGAGTCATTGGTGATGATGACATGTATGGGTCGATGTTCGCCAGATATGGTCCAGGCAACTCGCTCAATGAGATGTACTATTCGCAGATGCAATCAGATGCAGAGAAAGCAAAAAATGGTAGTGCTCAGGACTTAGCTGCTTATGCATCAACTTATGGAAGTGAATTATATTGGGGTTACGGACAAATGCCTCACTTACAGACTGGCGAGGAGTTTAATGGAAACATATACCTATACCTATACGATGCTGTTTCAGGTAATTCATCTACAAGTCTATACTCACAAGCACCATCCATTTATAACATGGCTCCAGATTCTTGGGCGCCAGTGTATGGAGATTTTCAACGAGCAAAATACTGGGCAGGTCATGGCGATTGGTCACGGGTTGCTTTGTATGGAGCTTCGGCCGCATTGGATGTTGCAGGAATAGCCGGTATAGCTAGAGCAATCGGCAAGGTGGGTGCAAGGCTGTTAGTTAGGGAAGCTACACAGTTGCACCATTCCTATCCAAAATTTCTAGGAGGCCCTCCGGCACAGAATCTAACCAAGATGACGGTAAGCCAGCATAAAATGCTGCACAAAGATTTGAATAGCTTTCTGCGAAATATTATGGATGATGCAGGAAGCCATATGAGACCCCAGCGTGGAAATTCTGGAGCAAGAATCCAACTTAACTTTTCACCTGAACATCGACTTGGAGCCATGCGTGATTTTTATTCAGGACCTGGTTCGAAATACAGCAAGGCAGCCTCAGATTTCTTTACCCAATTTGGAAGAAACTAAAATGATTATCGCTTACATACTTTTTGGATATGACAATGATACTTTCATGTATGAAGGTGTTGAACATACCAGCCCACCCAAATGCCCGAAGTGCGGCCATTTAATAGATTTTGATTATACTAATCCTTACTATCAACTTAAAAAGAAGATTTCTGATTTATCTCATCCGTATGATATAGGAACCATAGTTTCTCTTAAGTTTAAAGAATTCTGTGAGCGGAACAGGTATAACGTCCGATTCAAGGAACTTGAACGTGAAGCTAATTTCTATCAACTTGTAGTAATTGATAAGGTCGAATATGATTACGAGAGAAGGAAAACAAAACTCACTGGCTTCTGTGATGTGTGCAAAAATTATGAACAAGCGATTGGAGCAGCACCGGGTTACTTGAAGCATGTTACTAGACCGTTACTTGATGGAATCTATCGAACTGATTTGCAATTTGGAGCTGGCGATAGAAAGCGGTATTTAATAATAGTTTCCCCTGAGACCTACGAGAAGATGAAGAAGGAGAAGTTTAAGGGATTGTACTTTGAGAAGATAGAAGTACAATAATGCTATTAACTGATCTTTTTTACGCAAATGGTAGCTGGATATGTTCTTTTCATCGCAGAGTTACTCGTTTCGAGAACTCTGCGCGAATGATTGAAGCAGGTATTCCTATTTGAGATAGAAATGGTAAATTCAGGCCATGATTGTTCTTTATTCCGTAACTTCGACCCCGTGCTGGGCCGCATGACGCAGGTAGACCCCATGGCCGACCGGTACAGTTCCTTCTCAACCTATAACTTTGCCTTTAATGATCCTGTGTTTTGGAACGACCCCTTAGGCGACAGCCCCGTGGATGACGCAAACAGGAGCCGCAACGCGGATATCCAGCGCAACCAGGCAAACACCTACCGCCCCATAGGCGATGATATGTATGGGAGTTACTATTCACGATACGGCCCGGGGGATGGCGGGGCGTTGAATGATTTTGCAGCACCGATAGTTGAAAGACTTAAATGGATCCAGGCTCAGGTTGCTCAAGGTGCAAGTTTTGTAGGAGGAAGGGTTTTTTATTCAGAATGGGTACCAGAT
>JAEUUB010000212.1 GCA_016787745.1 Cyclobacteriaceae bacterium | reverse complement strand
GTTTAAAACAAGACACATTTAGAATCGCCAACTTCCCGGCTATCAAAGATACTGAGATACGAAAGTTGCAACAATTTCTTAGGTCCTATTTATAAACTACGAAGACCGGTAGGCCATTTCATATACTGATTTAACATGCGGGCCCAGGAACACGCGCGCATAAATGCGAATGATCGCCAACCCATCAATAATAAAACTTAGCGAAGTAAAGAACGCCAGCAGTATCTGATCCTCATGGATATGGGAAAAGATTAAATCTTCGCCTATAAACGTTGGGGTTATAGGAAAACCAGATACTCCTAAACAAGCCAGTAAAAAAGCCATGGCCAATTTTGGATGCTTATACGAATACCCATGAAACTGGTCCAGGTCAATGGTGCCTTCTCTCGTTTTAAGTCTGCGCAAAATCAGATATCCAAAGAGTCCAAGAACAGAAATACCACTGAGGTAAAGAATTGTATGGCTAAATTCAAAATGTTCATTGAACGAAATTGAAAGCGCCACCCAAAAATGATTGAGGATAACAAGAATCCAAGCCATTCGGGTGTGCGTACGTTCGGTGAAGGATTTTAATACCATGAGCAATCCAATTACAGCGAAGGCTACCGGCAATAGATCGTGGATAACGGGGGGCACCCAATTCTCGTAATAAAACGCAAAGACTCCCATCACATAAGCAGGTATAAAAAATACAAGCACCTTTTGTGTAGTAAGGTAGCCAAGCTTGCGGCCCGCCCATTTTACCGGATTCCACAAATACTTATACATAAAGGAATCAAGATTCCATTCTTTAAGACAAAGCATATAGAGCGAGTACTCTAATCGTTTTGGCAGAGAATCTTCCACCGTGTGCTGACGTGGCATGAAATTGTAGAACTGCTCACGAATCTGATAACTAACCACCGATGGCGATACAAGCAATTGGTATGTGCGAAGAAAGGCGTTACCTGCAAAATGAAATAAAGCAAGATACTCTAACCCTGCAGCAATTTCAATAAAAATAATTCCTATCTGCGCAATGGATGAATAGGCAATTTGGCTTTTGACCGAGGACTGCACACGGGCCATGCCCGTAGCTACCAAACTGGTTGATAAACCTAATACAGCAATTAAAATTCTTACCGATACCTGATGTTCCCAAAAAGGAAAGGTTCTTAGCAAAATGAACACTCCCATATGTACAGAAAGCGAGCCATAGAAAATAGCGCTCGAGGGCGTGGGACCTTCCATCGCTCTGGGCAACCAGGTGGAAAATGGTAACTGAGCTGATTTGGCGGCTGCGGAAATTAAAATCATCAGGGAAATAAATATTCCTATCCAACTGTGACTTTGCAAATGCGTGTCTACCAGTTCATAATTGTTAAGCTTAAGAAAAGTTATGTTTTCATGGAACAAATGGTGGCTCATCCACATCGCTAAAATCAGCCCTACATCTCCAATGCGATAAATCGAAAAAACTTTTACTGCATTCTTTACAGGTAAATACCGGTCGCGGTAAAAGGCTATCAGGAGAAACGATGAAATACCCAGAATCTCCCACCCGATAAATAAAGTTTCGAGGTTACCCGAAAAAATGGTGATGTTGTATCCTAGATAAAAAAACAAAATGGTATTAAAGAATCGCTTATACCCGGTTTCACGATGCAAATAATATCTGCTATAGATAGTAACCATAAAGGTTAATAAAGAACCTACAAAAAGATAGGTAGCAGTTATTTTGTCGAAATAGAAATCAACGAAAAATTCGTACTCATTCGTCTTGTAGAGAATAATCTCTTTCAAATTCAAAGTGGGATGACCGCGCCACAACCAATAGAGGCCAAAAATCTGAAACCCTATCATATGCAAACCGACTATACCAAAAGCAACCTTTGATAGGATGCCTTCCTGCTTGCCAGGTATTAACAAGCTAATGATAAACCCCAGTAGAGGGATGGCAATAAAGAATTGAAGTGTCGTTTCCATGTTCTTAAGAAATCAAGTGAACGGGAATATTTTCTGTGTTTGCCTCTAGCAGGGGCTCAAGGTCAGTTACTCTATTGATAGATTCGGCCAGCGTTTTATAGCCTGAGAACTTACCTTCTTTAAAATGGAAGAGTTCGCGCGAGGTTGGATGAATTACTACTAAATGTACCCATTCATTTATAAACCATTCATAGGTCTCTGCCGATTTCTGAATGGTCTGCAGAACCACTTCGGGGAAATGCTCCACCACAATGAGCAATCGTACAGGATCATGGACTTCAATCATTTGGCTGGGAAGTCCGGGCCGTAAATCCCCATCAATGCCATTGGCTACCGCAAACAGGCCCATTACGTTGTGTGGAAGTTTGGTACCCGCCCCTAGTTTCTGATTGTCAACCCTGGAGAAAAAGTATTCGAGGTTAATACCTCCGCAAACCGGGGCTGCCGCTTTAAGGATATTAAACAAGTAGGTGCCTTCCGGATCAACCCTATAATCAAAAGAATTAAGAAATGATCTGCGATCTAAAAACAAATGCCGGGTGAGGGATCTTCGTCCAACAATACACAGGGAATTGGTAGCGTGATTCAGTTCAGGCCGTGGCTCAAAGAGCGACACCGATCGTGTTCTTATTTTTGCATGAATTTCCTGTGGGCTTAAATCGGTATTGACTGACTCAAATCGCCTGGATCGTTCTTTAGCATTGGCATCAAGCGCTTGCGTAAATGTCGCTTCGTTAGCCCAATGACGTTCTGTATTCCCGATCGACAGAGATTCTTCATCAAAGAAAACAATTTCATCACGCGTAGTGTCGTGTAAGCCTCCAACAAACTGAGTAGAATCCGGAATGTCGAGGCCCTTGGCTCGCAAAAGTTCGCGTACGCCTTTGTGATTGGCCATGTAGCAGATTACACGCGAATTCACCGATCCCGCCCGGCCCGAACACGCTCCACAATCGTAGGCTGCGTAATGAGGATTGTTAACACTGCTGGATCCATGTCCGATTACGTAAACAATAGGAGCAAAATCCTTCACTAACCCGATACTTTTAAGAAGACTTTCAACCCGCGCTACCATTTCATCAATTGTAAATCCGATCTGAAGATCATTTTCACGGCTATTAAGATGTTTATTCTCTATGGTGAGTTTTGAGGTCTTTTCCATGTGTTTAAATGACGAGGCCATAGCCGGGCTACTGGATGGCCTGAACACCGTGAGGAACAATTTTAACGCAGCCCAGAAACCAAGGGTTTGGGTTATTAACCAGCCACTAAAAAGGGAATGACTATGCTTTGTGAAGTGCGCCTCCTTTTCGTGCCTTCTTCGTACACCAATTTCTTTAATCAAATACTTTGGCGTAACCGGTGCAGGACAAAGCTTGGTATAAAATTTTCCATGATCGGGCTGAAAGAAAAATTCAACACTGAAAAACCCTGGTGTTCCAAAAGTCTCACAGGCTGGGTCATATTTCTCCAGGTATCTTCTTAAAGAACACTCGCGGTCATCAATGCAAAACATGGCCTGAAATGACTTGGCCTTAGTAGAAGGTTCCTCCTGCGTGGTCATTTGCAGCCCCTTCAAAACTTCATCATAATAACTCCACTCATAAGCTTCTTGCCAAATATGGGTCACTTCATCAAGTTCTGTTTCTTTGTATTCAGTAAAAAGATCAATTGGTTTTTCCTTTATTCTTTTGCCTAACGGAAGCCATCCTTCGCCAAAGTGATCGTCCAGCGCATCAATCTCTAAAAGCAATTCAAACACAATAAGATCGTGTAATGAAATTTTTCTGGTGTCTAATAATGTCTGTGGCTGATCTTCAACAGCCGAGACCATTCCCGACCAACCCTGATGGGAAAATTGCTGATCGAAGAGATATTGCTTGTAAAGTGATTCATCCCCAATTAATATGTCTAGTAAAAAGTGAATGTTAGTTTGGCCTCCCAGCAAAAGTTTTTTTGCTCTTCTGTTCCGGAAAAAACTTGAAAAGCTTACACGTTCCATTTCACGAACACTGGCTAGAAAGCCTTTGTGCCAAACCGGAAAATTCCACATGGCAATGCCCTGATCCAGAAATGAACAAAGGATTCTGAATAACAAAGGATGAACCAGTGAATCAAGATCAATCTGATACTCGCGCTTCCAATTGGCCCGTAAAGAGCCTATGCGCGGTGACGGTTTGTGATAGGATTCATACAGTAATTTGTGTTTCCAATTTTCAACCTGGCCAATTCCCTTTTGTTGTGTAAGAATTCTTTCTAGCACCGATTTTTTTATTCTTCCGGATTCGTACAAAGACCGATACTCGGCAAGGGACAAAGAGACCCGGTAGCCCAGCATGGTAGAAGCTGTGTAAATCGCCTTGCCAAATTTTAATTTTTGAAAGGCGTGTAATGTGTTGTGGTGAATGAAATCTTTTAAGGGAGCCTGGGTCGGTAAATAATGCTTTAACTCATGAAGAATTTCGTGTTCGTCAAAAATAGTTGAATCGTTTTGCATCGTTTTGCAGCAAGAAAGCTGCAGTTAAAAATTCTGAAATAGTAAAATTGAAATGGGTCGAGGAGACCGGAATGCAACCTACTATCAGATAAGAAGGGTTCGTTGGGTAAGAAAGAGGGGGCGATTACCTCCAAAACAGGAGCGCTGATGGGAAAAATAGTTTTGCGACTCAGCCGGTGCCAAACACGTATATCTCGTTATTACATAAATAAGTGTGGGCTGTGCATCCGAATTTTCAATTCCTTTTTCCTCAATTTCCTTCTCTTCAAAAAGGAATTGAGCCCCCGCCTTGTCAGCAGAACCGGGAGTCTTGGTGATTGAAACGGAAGATAAATTTCGGTCTGACAGGGAATGAATAGTTTGGATAACAACAGGCGTTATAAGAAATATAACCAGCAGGATGCTTATCGTGATCCGGGCATGATTTCTTCTATTCATAGCTGCAAAGGTATCAAAATCTTTAAGTCTCAAAAAAATCCAGATACAAGGGCTTAATACGAAAGACTTCAAGTTAGGGGTAAGAAGGCTGAATTATCTTTATACAGGGCAGGAAATCAAACGTTTGTTCTTCCTAATTTCAGGCTCGCCTTGATAAATTCAAAAAAATAAATAGACCTTTGCTTAAAGTTTCCGTTCTCATGCTATTGAGATACAACAGGGTTTTGAAAGTTTTTGCCATCCTTCTTTTCAGTTTCGAGTTGTTACTGCCCGTAGCTGCTATGGCCCTGCCAACGGGAACTTTTACCCATACTAACCATTCGGCAAATACGCTTTCTGAACACACTTATTCGACTGATCTCTTATCGCAACTTCTTTTTGAAGAAATAAACAATGAAGAGCGCGAGGGTAAGGAGAATTTACTAATAAGCGTTTGCTTCATTGAAATCTTTAGCGAACTACAAAAATTTAAACCCGTTAGATTAACCTGGCAGCTACCCCGCCAGCGGTTCGACACGCAACCCGCATTATTCACGTTACACCGGGCTTTCCAAATTTGATCTTTTCTCACGAATTGCATGCAGGTTTTGCATTGCAACCCGATCCTTGCCCTAAGCATTGATCATTCTTATTCTTTAGAGAAAAACATTTTATCAATAATAATTTTATGAAATCATTAGAAATTCCCAAGGACGGACTCCAGGGATTTAAAGAAAACTGGACAACCGATGCATTGTCAGGATTCCTGGTATTCTTACTCGCCCTCCCCTTAAGTTTAGGTATTGCAAAAGCCAGTGAATTTCCTCCTGCTATGGGTGTACTCACGGCTATGATTGGCGGATTGTTTGTTAGCTTTTTTGCAGGTTCCCGGCTAACCATTAAAGGACCAGCGGCAGGTCTTATCACTATATGTGCCGGTGCTGTAACCGAAATGGGTGGAGGTACGGAAGGTTGGAAACTTGCCTTAGGGGCTATTGTGGTTGCTGCCCTAATTCAAATTGTTTTTGGTTGGTTAAAGTTTGGATCTCTGAGTGACTTCTTTCCACACTCTGCCGTGCACGGA
>JAEUUB010000198.1 GCA_016787745.1 Cyclobacteriaceae bacterium | reverse complement strand
GGTATATGGCTTCTCAGACCAGACATAAAACCCACCTTCAGAAAAAGTCAGAAAACAGCCATACTCTTCTTTGTGCGTGGATTTTGCAAACGGAACATTAAAAGTGGAACTAAGGTGAGTATAATAGGATTCCAAAAGTTCACCCTTTAACACAGGAAAATAATCTGACTGATCAATAATGTTATCCCATATTTTCGAAAGCACTGGATGACCATTTAATAGAATTGTACCAACCAACGACAGTGTATCTCCTTCTCCAGAAGATGTTGCGGAATACATTTTACACAACCGACTTTCCTTATTGTCGATCAACCCAACACCGCCACGCAAGGAATTAATTCCCAGCTTTCTTAATTCAGTAAACACTATACCGGCAGTAACAGTAAGGTCGTTGCTGTTATGCATAGCCAAGGCTTTGCCGCGCACTTTTTCTAAGGCAGCTTCAATAGTGGCTTCGCGTGCCTGCGTTTCTGCTTTTTGCAAATCAAGATATCTTCGGTAGGTCTGACCAAACAAATTGGCAAAGCGAATGATGATAGCCGATGGCCCGGCCTGAAATTCATTTCGCGAGAAAACAAACAAACATCCTTCATTAAAATAGAAATCTGTATGTATCACCTTTGTATAATCAGAAAAGTAATCTCTTTTAAGAGTATAGTTTTGCTGATCGCGAATGGCCTGGTAATACCTTGTTTTATCATCTCCTTCTAAAATGTATTGGTTGGATTCCTTTTTAGTTTTCCATCCGAGGTATGCCTGTTGCAACAAAGGATGCACCTTCATATCAAGCGTACCAATGGTTAATTCATCTTTTCCCTCTAAAGTTTTTGCAGCTGTCCATACCTCCATTATTTCATCGGTTTGCATGATGCCAATTCCGCATCGGTCCTGCGGGTCTAGTATTCCCAGCATTTCAAGTTCATTAAACAAGGCAGCCACACTCACGCCTACATCCTGGCTGTTATGCATGGCCATGGTTTTAGAGCGCACTCTTTCCAAAGCCGCTTCTATCTGCGCTTCTCTTGCCTGGGCTTCGGCTTTTTGCAGATCAAGGAAGCGGGTATAGGTTTGTTCGAAGACCTTGGCGAAGCGTTGTAGTATTTTTGACTGTTCTTCCGAAATAGGAGTGGGTGCCCAGGTTAATGCACCGTATTGCATGTAAGCCATGGAGAACAATATCGCTTCCGGCTGCATCATGAATTGCTTCGTGGCTTCAGGAACTTTGACAAAATCAGTGTGGAAGAAATAGTAGTTATCGAACGATTTCTTATCCTCCCCGGCAATTTCAACTTCTGCATAAGGTCCTCCACTCTTCCAATGGCTAATTAGGGCACGGTGCCCATTGTGTTCGAAATAAGGTACGCGGTACTTTTCCGGTAAATCATACCCGTCATCAAATCCTTCGCTCCAGGAATCTACATCCCCCGAATCAGAGTCCATGATATTAATGGCAGCGAGTCCATTTTTAAATCCTAATTCCTTAAGTTGGACATATAGTACTTTGACCACTTCCCTTAAGTCTTCACTTTTTTGCATGGACATGGTTCTGGCTCGCACTCTTTCCAACGCCAGTTCAATTTCAGATTCTCTTGTCTGCACTTCGGCTTTTTGGAGATCAAGAAACCGGGTGTAGCATTGCTCGAAAACAATGGCAAAGCGTTTTAAAATTTCAATTTCTTCCGCCTTAAGTGTTTCGCTGGTAAAGGTCAAAACAACTCCATGCGAAAAAGGGAGTCCGCTCATTGTAAATTTCTGTGGGGCAGAATCTCCTGGTGCATATTTCCACCCATGGCTTATCAAGAATTGCATGAAATCATTCAGCGCTGCACCGGCTAACTCCACCTTAAATAATTCTTGTTTTTGCCAGGAGGAAGTCAGGGCTGCAACTGCTGGATTGCCAAGAACAGGTATCTTCACAAGGTGAGCAAAGGAATCTCCATGCAAAGAAGTATACCAGCATTCCCATACAGCCTCACTTTCATTCATGATATTTACGGCACTTCGTCTTAGGCTATCAATTCCCAAGCCTTGTAACTGATGAAACAAGACAGAAGCCACTTCGGACAGTTCTTCACTTTTATGCATGGCCATTGACCTCGATCGAACCCTTTCCAAAGCCGCTTCTATCTGCGCCTCTTTCGCCTGCGCTTCAACTTTTTGAAGGTCGAGAAAACGGACATAGGCCTGTTCAAATACCCGGGCTGCCCTTCGCAATACTGTCAATTCCGTTTCTGTATAGACTGCTCCATCAAAACTATCAGCAAACAAAGCGGCATTTCCTACTGAAATAAGGCAAACGAGCTGA
>JAEUUB010000190.1 GCA_016787745.1 Cyclobacteriaceae bacterium | reverse complement strand
CCGCATGTTAAATCAGTATATGAAATGGCCTACCGGTCTTCGTAGTTTATAAATAGGACCTAAGAAATTGTTGCAACTTTCGTATCTCAGTATCTTTGATAGCCGGGAAGTTGGCGATTCTAAATGTGTCTTGTTTTAAACCACCATACCCATCTCCCAATAAAATTCCCTTCGTTTTAGCGCGGTGTTTTATTACTTTAATAAGTTCGGGTTTAGCCGTGAGGGTAAGTACGGTAAGTGATGTTACGGTTTCATTTTTAATAAAGAAAGTAATGTGCGGTGATCCGCGAAAGAATTTTTGCCATGCCTCTGATCGTGATTTTATTTTTTGATGCGTTTGTTCAATAGACTTCCTTTTTTTTAACGTGCGCATGAGCAGATAGATTCCCAGTACATTAGGCGTATAAGAGGTTTGCCATTTATCGGCCATCTCATTGAGGATAGATAAACTATTATAATGACCACTTTCGTTTTTAGACTTCATGCGTTGGATAGCCCCGGGTGAGCATACCATTACCGCCAGCCCGGCCGGCAGCCCAAAGCATTTTTGTACAGAGGCAAACCAAATGTCGGCCGACTTAAAGTTTAACGCGATGCCACCCATGGAAGAGGTAGCGTCTACCGCTATCAGCGCTTTTGGATACTTTCGTTTAATTGATAGCAGAATGTCTGCATTCACTTCGGTTCCGTTACTTGTTTCATTTTGTGTTATGCACAATACGCCCGAGTAACTATCCGGAATTTTTTTGATCGGCAGTTTACTTTCACAATCAAAAGGCACGGGTTGAGCAGCCGGAACCAGGCGTTGGGTGTAGGTAAACCATTTTTCACCAAACGCGCCATTAAAAATATGAAGGCTGTCCTTCTCTATGACGGATTGAGCAATGATTTCCCAGCATTCGGTGGATGAAGAAGTAAAGAAAATTTTATAGGAATCAGGAATGTTAAGTTTTGTCTTCAGTAAGGTTACGGTTTCCTTATACAAGTCCATAAACTCAGTGCTGCGATGGTTCATGCTGAGAATCCCCTTCGTATGAGCATCTCTCACATACTTTGGAATATCGTTATAGACCTGTGAGGGCCCCGGATAAAAAGAGATCATTTTTTTTGAATGAATTGAATGGCCATGGCGTACCCCTCCAACCCAAAACCGGTGATGAGTCCAATACATTTTGATGTAATAAGGCTCTTATGCCGGAACTCTTCACGGGCATATACATTGGAAATGTGAACTTCCACCACAGGTGTTTTAATAGCAGCAATGGCATCGTGAAGCGCAACCGAAGTGTGGGTATAGGCCCCAGCGTTTAGAATAATGGCATCGAAACCAAAACCTACTTCGTGGAGTTTATTAATCAATTCTCCTTCTACATTGGATTGATAGTAACTCAATTCGACTTGAGGAAATCGGGTTTTAAGAGTAGTTAAATAGTCTTCAAAAGTTTGTTTCCCATAGGTTTCCGGTTCACGCTTTCCCAGCAGGTTCAGATTGGGGCCATTGATGATTTGAATTTTCATGATTCGAAGGTACAGCCAAAATTAATAATAGTCAGGTCCGGAAAATTTTTTTTTAACCCGGTTTGAGTCTTAGGTTCTAAACTGCAACATGAAAATAATTTGCACATTTGTTGCGTGAAGAACTGGGAAAGTCAAATAAAGCAGTATAGTAATTATCTGAAGTTAGAGCTTTCGCTTTCGCCTAACTCGATTGAGGCTTACGTGCGTGATGTTGAAAAACTGGCGCAGTTTATTGAAATGAAATTTGAGGGATTGAGTCCTTTGTTAATTTCTTCCAGGCATCTTCAGCAATTCCTGCAATACATCAGCGAGCTTGGAATGAGTGCTTTTAGCCAGGCGAGAATCCTTTCAGGCGTTAAAGCATTTTATAAGTATCTGCTTTTCGAAGAGTTGATAACTAAAGATCCAACGGCCCTGCTGGAGGGACCCAAATTAGGACGCAAACTTCCAGATACGCTTAGCTATGATGAAATAGTGAACATGCTGGAAGCAATTGATTTGTCAAAGCCAGAAGGAGGAAGGAACCGGGCTATGCTGGAAGTACTTTATTCATCGGGTTTGCGGGTATCGGAGTTGGTCGAGTTGAAATTGGCGAATGTTTATTTTGATCTCGGGTTTCTTCGGGTAATTGGAAAAGGAAATAAAGAACGCCTGGTTCCGATCGGGAAGGATGCGCTAAAGTATGTCAGAATTTATGTGGAGGAAATCCGCGGCACTGTTCCCGTGCAAAAAGGATCGGAAAGTCATATATTTTTAAACAGAAGAGGAAAGAAGTTGACCCGCGTGATGGTTTTTATGTTCATCAAAGATTTAGCCCAAAAAATCGGGCTGAACAAAACGATTAGCCCACACACCTTTAGGCATTCTTTTGCCACCCATTTAATTGAGGGGGGAGCGGACCTGAGAGCCGTACAGGAGATGCTGGGCCATGAGTCAATTACCACTACAGAGATTTATACACATTTGGACCGGGATTATTTGCGGCAGGTAATTCAGGAGTTTCACCCGCGGAGTTAATTTTAGTTATCTTTGTTATATGAATGAGCATAAACCAGACTATACCCAATGGTATGTTAGTACGTGTACATTATTTAGGGGAAAGTTTCAAAATGCGAATTCCATCTGACGTTAAACAAATAACTATGAACAGATGAAAGTGCCAGGCTTGCTTCTTGCCTTGTTTATTGTCTCCCTATCGTACGGGCAAGACATAAGTGTTGAGTACGATAAAGA
>JAEUUB010000188.1 GCA_016787745.1 Cyclobacteriaceae bacterium | reverse complement strand
GCATCCTTTCCGATCGGAACCAGGCGCTCTTTATTTCCTTTTCCAATTACCCGAAGAAACCCGAGATCAAAATAAACATTCGCCAATTTCAACTCGACCAACTCCGATACCCGCAAACCCGATGAATAAAGAACTTCCAGCATAGCTCGGTTCCGTCCCCCTTCTGGCTTTGACAAATCAATTGCTTCCAGCATTTTCACTATTTCATCATAGGAAAGCGTGTCCGGAAGTTTGCGTCCTAATTTGGGTCCCTCCAGCAGGGCCGTTGGGTCTTTAGTTATCAACTCTTCGAAAAGCAGATACTTATAAAATGCTTTAACTCCTGAAAGGATTCTCGCCTGGCTAAAAGCACTCATTCCAAGTTCGCTGATGTATTGCAGGAATTGCTGAAGATGCCTGGAAGAAATTAACAAAGGACTCAATCCCTCAAATTTCATTTCAATAAACTGCGCCAGTTTTTCAACATCATGCACGTAAGCCTCAATCGAGTTAGGCGAAAGCGAACGCTCTAACTTCAGATAATTGCTATACTGCTTTATTTGACTTTCCCAGTTCTTCACACAACAAATGTGCAAATTATTTTCATGTTGCAGTTTAGAACCTACGTTTCAAATCCGGTTAAAAAAAAATTTCCCAGACCTGACTATTATTAATTTTGGCTGTACCTTCGAGTCATGAAAATTCAAATCATCAATGGTCCCAATCTGAACCTGCTGGGAAAGCGTGAGCCGGAAACCTATGGGAAACAAACTTTTGAAGACTATTTAACAACTCTTAAAACCCGATTTCCTCAAGTCGAATTGAGTTACTATCAATCCAATATAGAAGGAGAATTGATTAATAAACTCCACGAAGTAGGTTTTAGTTTCGATGCCATTATTCTAAACGCTGGAGCCTATACCCACACTTCGGTTGCGCTTCACGATGCCATTGCTGCTATTAAAACACCTGTGGTAGAAGTTCACATTTCCAATGTATATGCCCGTGAAGAGTTCCGGCATAAGAGCCTTATTACATCAAAATGTATCGGACTCATCACCGGTTTTGGGTTGGAGGGGTACGCCATGGCCATTCAATTCATTCAAAAAAAATGATCTCTTTTTATCCGGGGCCCTCACAGGTCTATTACGATATTCCAAAGTATGTAAAAGATGCTCATGCGAAGGGGATCCTCAGCATGAACCATCGCAGTACTGAGTTTATGGACTTGTATAAGGAAACTGTAACCTTACTGAAGGCAAAACTTAACATTCCTGATTCCTATAAAATTTTCTTTACTTCTTCATCCACCGAATGCTGGGAAATCATTGCTCAATCCATCATAGATAAGGACAGTCTGCATATTTTTAATGGAGCGTTTGGTGAAAAATGGTTTACCTACACCCAACGCCTGACTCCGGCTGCCCAGCCCCTCCCTTTTGATTGTGAAAGTAAACTACCAATCAAAAAAATTCCCGATAGTTACTCGGGTGTATTGTGCATAACACAAAACGAAACCAGTAACGGAACCGAAGTAAATGCAGGCATGCTGCAATCAATTAAACGAAAGTATTCAAAAGCGCTGATAGCGGTAGACGCGACCTCTTCCATGGGTGGCATCGCGTTAAACTTTAAGTCGGCCGACATTTGGTTTGCCTCTGTACAAAAATGCTTTGGGCTGCCGGCCGGGCTGGCCGTATTGGTATGCGCACCTAAGGCTATCCAACGAATGAAGTCTACAAACGAAAGTGGTCATTATAATAGTTTATCTATCCTCAATGAGATGGCCGATAAATGGCAAACCTCTTATACGCCTAATGTACTGGGAATCTATCTGCTCATGCGCACGTTAAAAAAAAGGAAGTCTATTGAACAAACTCATCAAAAAATAAAATCACGATCAGAGGGATGGCAAAAATTCTTTCGCGGATCACCGCACATTACTTTCTTTATTAAAAATCAAACCGTAACATCACTTACCGTACTTACCCTCACGGCTAAACCCGAACTTATTAAAGTAATAAAACACCTCGCTATAACGAAGGGAATTTTATTGGGAGATGGGTATGGTAGTTTAAAACAAGACACATTTAGAATCGCCAACTTCCCGGCTATCAAAGATACTGAGATACGAAAGTTGCAACAATTTCTTAGGTCCTATTTATAAACTACGAAGACCGGTAGGCCATTTCATATACTGATTTAACATGCGG